>NZ_BAUP01000098.1:0-2382 GCF_000648275.1 Holospora elegans E1
GAGTGATTCGGTTCATTGAAAGGCCGTTTGCGTATAAAACGAAGGCTTTGAGCTTGTCTTTTTCGGGCACACCTCGTGAGATTTTTTTCACATTTTTTATATTTGTACCGCTGAACCCCTCGAACAAAACCGCTTTTAAAGTAATCCGAACATTCACAAAATGTACATACAATCATTTTTAGAGACTTTTAAAAGACATCCTTTACCAATTCTAACAAAAAATATCTTTAGTCAAAATCTTAAGATTTTTAATTTTTTTTGAGATACTAAGAATGCGGCTCATCGATTGGGAATTTGGTGATCTCTCGAGTCAAACATTCAAACGACTTTTTGAACGATTAAAAAAATGGAAAATTTTATTTTATTGCAAAGATCCTTTGGAAGGTTTTAATAAAATTATTCCAAGCACCCGCCTCTTTCAGGAAAAAGATAAAACGTTTTCCATTGAACAAAATAATGCTCCACACCGCCATTGGTTTGCGAGATTTCGTCGAAAACCCCTTGCAAACAAACGACCACTAGAAAATCTGGAGGTAACACTGCTTATTTTTGCGGCACTTCACGTTAATAAAACTTTGAAAATTAATCATGCTATCTTTGGTTAAAAGTCTAGTTATTTTCTTAAGAGGCGCGGTAGCTCAGAAAAAAAAATTGACTTAGAGAATCTTGAAGAAAACGTCAAAGAAAACCAAGATATGGCCTTGAAAAAATCTGCTCAAGAATTTGGGAGAGTATTTTTACACTCAGTTACTGGTTAAAAAGATTAAGCTATAGCTAAAAAAAGACTTTTCGTACGTGGAAGCAAGCAAAAAAAATCGAAGTCAGTATCAAGAATCGATCAATATATAGCGTATCCAAGTCTTGTATATATTGATGAAAGCGGCATTGATAGGATATGTGCAAAGACAGAAACTGGGGCAGAAAAAGTGAAAAGTTGGTTGGCAAAAAGAGTGGGAAATAGTATCAAAGAACAAATAGTATTGCCGGTTTGGTTACTAAGACACCGATAGCACCAATGGGTTTTAACGGATCTTGCGACACAGTATTGTTCCAAGCTTGGGTAGATTTCTGAGCAAGGAACTAAAGCATGGTCAAGTTATTATTATGGATAACTCTTCTTTTCATAAATCCAAGAGAAGTAGAGAATTAATAGAATCTGTAAAATGCAATATAATTTTCTACCTCCTTACTCTTCTGATTAGAATCCAATAAAAAAATTCTGGGCTAATATGAAGAGGTGGACAATATCATACTCCCCCGCACTTTTTTTCAGGTAGTTTAAAAGATCTCTGAAATCAAAGAATAAGAGTTTATCTTTGATCCACCTGAGTCCCCTTGTGAAGTATGAATACAAAGATGAATACAAAGGCGCTCTGACTGTTTTTTTTTGTAAGCAATTTCTTGTGTAAGGCCCGTTATAGAAGCGTATAAAATAGCAACAGCGACAATGGTCATAAGTTTGGAAAGTCTTCCCAAATCTTTCATAGGGGGATTTTCAAGGTTAACCCTTTGCGTTTTCATAGTTCTGAACAGCCGTTCAATGTCCCATCTTTGTTTGTTTAGTGCCCGGTCTTTATCTTAAGCAAATGACAAGGTGCTCATCTTTAATCTTTTTACCTACGATACCCCCCTAGGATCATCCAGCATGTTATACAGATGGCGGCTTTCGTCCGTATTTAGGTGAGTAAAAAAATCCTTCAAAGACTTTTTAGAGGTGCCGAAGTTGGCCAATTGATTATCTTTTATACGGATAAAAAAAGGGATCTTGTGGTCAAACAAATAAGTCAAACAAATAAGTGATCCAATCTTTGCCCACAAATTCGCGATCAGCTGAAAAGGAGAAAATTTTATCGCCCCCAAAGATTTCCTTAAATTGGTTTAATAAACTGATGCGTGCTTGGGGGTGCGAATTTTCCCGGTGATCAAGCATGCTCCAAAACAAAGGAAATATAATCTTTCCAACTTTAACAGCTAGTACGAGGCTATTGATATTCTGCGTTCCAAACTTCTAATTGGTGCGATCGAGCATTAAATGCATTTTAGGAACTTGCTCCCAAATGCTTGATATTAAGGCTTTTGAGAAGAGTCCAGAATAATTACTTGTCCTTTTAAAAAAACGCCTGACACGTTCAAGCTTGGATTTTATTGAAGGTGGAGAGTGCATCTTGTGGATCAGCGCAGGATGCTGAACCTTTCGCTGATCGATAAGTACGAAGGTTTTAAAAGTCTCTGCGCGGGAATTGTGAAAAGCTAATAGTTTTTTTATCTTGTTTATTAAGGATGAGAGGTTCATTTGCATTAAACATTGTTGTTTGTTTTTAATAAAATAGTCTATCTTTCGGGTCTTCTAAAGACCCTTCAAAAAAGTGAGGGGGAGTATGG
>NZ_BAUP01000097.1:0-4259 GCF_000648275.1 Holospora elegans E1
AAACAAAGGAAATGTAATCTTTCCAACTCTAACAGCTAGTACGAGGCAATTGATATTCTGCGTTCCAAACTTCCAATTGGTGCCATCGAGCATTAAATGCATTTTAGGAACTGGCTCCCAAATACTTGATATTAAGGCTTTTGAGAAGAGTCCAGAATCAATTAACTTGTCCTTTAAAAAAAACGCCTGACGCGTTCAAGCTGGGATTTTATTGAAGGTGGAGAGTGCATCTTGTGGATCAGCGCAGGATGCTGAACCTTTCGCTGATCGATAAGTACGAAGGTTTTAAAAGTCTCTGCGCGGGAATCGTGAAAAGTTAATAGTTTTCTTATCTTATTTATTAAGGATGAAAGGTTCATTTGCATTAAACATTGTTGTTTATTTTTAATAAAATAGCCTGTCTTTCGGATCTTTTAAAGCCCCTTCAAAAAAGTGAGGGGGAGGATGGCTTTCGCGTACGAAAAGTCTTTTTTTAAGCTATAGCCTAATCTTTTTAACCAGCAACTGAGTGGTACCCCAAATTCTTGAGCAACTTTTTTCAAGGTCATATCTTGGGGTTCTTTGACGTACTTTTCAAGCTTCCCTAAGTTCAATCTTTTTTCTGAGCCAAGCACGCCTATTAGGAAAATAACAGCTTTTTTGTTTGTATTTTCTATGCCATTTTTCTATTCCACATGCCTATCGCTGATACACTTATTTTAAATAGGTGCGATGCTTTAATACCCCGCCTCCTCATCTAAATATTCTATTACTCTTTGTCTTAAATCGTTGCTGTAGCTCTTTGTCATTTTCTTTTCATTGCACCTAATTCAACCTAAATTTCTATAGTGTGCTGAACATTAGCAAATCTAAACTTTTTTATCGATTTTTTCATACAAAATTCATACAAAAAATTAACGCCCCAATATCAATGCTTGTCGTTCGCACAAAAATGAATACTAAAAATCGCTCCTTAAGCCAAATTTAAAACATCAGCTATAACTTTTGTACTTGTTTCTGCAAATCCCAAAGGAGTTTTTACGTTAGACCATATTTTTTCAAAATTTTGAGGATCTTTTGAAATTTGATTAGAATTCAATAAGACCTTTAAAGCACTTTCTAAGCCTTCAGGAGTAAAATTTTCTTGCAAATATTCAGGAGCAACCATTTTTTTTGCAAGAATATTAACCAATCCCACATAAGGAGTTGTAATCAAGCGTCGCAATATCCACGCCAAAACGCAGTGCACTCTATATCCAATTACCATGGGGGTACCGCACAGAGCTAGCTCTAACGTTACTGTTCCTGAGCAAGCTAGTGCTGCAGTAGAATTTAAAAATATTGATTTTTTTAACAAAGAATCTGTGACGACTAGATACTTTTCTTGTTCAAACAATTCTTTATGTTCTGGAAGAGTGACTATAACGACTTGAAGATTTTTTACAGCGCGCCTAAGAAGTTCTACACTCTGTTTAAAAACTGGCCAACATCGTTTGATTTCTGAAATCCTACTTCCAGGAAGAATGCACAGCAAAGGATGAAGAGATGAAAAGCTGGGATAAGTACTCCAAAACACATCCCTGTTCACAAAAGACTGATCGGCCAAGGGATGTCCGACCCAAAAACAAGGAATCTTTGGAAAAAACTTTTTTTCAAATTCAAAAAGATGAAGCAAATAATCGGTCTTTTTTTCTAAAGTCCTTGCTCGACTTTTTCTCCATGCCCAAACTGAAGGGGCAACGCAATGGATCCGCTTTGTTATCTTACGTACAGAATGACTTACTCGAAGAGAAAAGTCCGGGCAATCTATCGTTAACAAAAGATCTGGACGCTGAAGAAAAATAGCATTGACCGCTTGATAATACCGCTTTATTAAAGAAATTCCATTTTTTAACACAGAGCCAATCCCCATGTGGCACAATTCTGTGTAGGGAAACAATGAAACAAATCCCCCGGACTCTTCCATTAAAGGGCCTCCAATTCCAGAAAAAACAATGTCAGGATATTTTTGGCGCAAAACAGCCAATAAGGAACCTCCTAGTGCATCCCCTGAAGGTTCCCCGGCTATCACCCATACTTTTCTAAACGAAGAATGTATTTTTGTCAATGTGCTAAGCCGTGATCCATTTGTGCATTCTTTTTATAAAAAACGCACTTACCCCTATGCTTAAAAATCCGCCAAAACTACTTAATAAAAAAACACTCCATCTTTTCAGTGTAGAGCAAGTCTCTTGATTTTTTTCATCAGGATAAAAAAACTTGATCATTTTTTGGGTAATGTCAAATCCTCCCGAAATGTTCAAACACAGCATCATTACAGTGATGCACACTAAAATCTTGATACCTGTCTCATGGATCCCCTTTGGTAATCCTTTTACTGATTGATCAAGTAAAATAAGAACGCATATACTGGAAACACCGTTAGTCAAGCTCATCAATGGTGCATGAAAAATACTTGGAACCCGACACACGGTATAATACCCTAAAGCTATTCCTATCATAAATACCATTAAAAAATCCATAACAATTCCTCCTTTTTATGAAATGCTTTTTGAAAAGATTTTATGATCATTCGGTGATGCACATAGCTTCTAACAAAGGATCATCTTTTGGACTAGTCCAACACTTAGTTTTTGCATTCCAAAGTAAATTAATCAAAGCTAAAAGATTTTTTCCATACAGTAAACTAGCAGAAACTGCAAGGTCACTTAAAGGATAGAATGCTCCTATAGTAGTCACCTCTTCAAAACGAATCCCCTTTCCTGCTTGTGTAAAATCGCAATTTCCCAAAGCTCCCAGGTGTGTTGCAAGATCAACTATCACAGTGCCTGGTTGGCACAAAGAAAGCATTTCTTTGGTTAATAACAAGGGAGCATCCCCCCCATGAACAAGTGCACTGCAAATAACAGCATTGTAAGACGGTAATACCGTTTTTAAAAACTCTTGCTGAGCTCTTTGTTCTTGAACAGTTAATGCCCGCGCATATCCTCCAGAGCCTTCACCATCTTGAATTCCTGGAAGGTGAAGAAACTTCGCCCCTAAGCTTTCTACTTGTTCTTGAGCCTTTGCACGCACGTCACAAGCGCTTATTTTTGCTCCAAGACGACGCCCCATTCCTATGGCTTGAAGCCCTGCAACTCCCGCACCCAGTACCAATATCTGAGCAGGAAAAAGCGTTCCTGCGGCGGTAGTCATCATAGGCAAAATTCTAGGAAGACGGGATGCCACTTGTATAACCGCCCAATACCCCATAAGAGCAGCTTGAGAAGAAAGCACATCCATAAACTGAGCTCTTGAAATTCTAGGTAAAAGCTCTAAAGCATATGCTTGGGTAAAAAAATCTTTATAAAGCTCTGCTTGGGTTTTTCCTCCTAGCAATCCAACAATGCGCGTGTGCCGAGGTAGCAAATTTAAGATTTCTGATGAGACCCCCCCTACAGAAAGAAGCAGCGCTGCATCACGACATAAATCCGCTTTATCATCAGTCCACTTTACTCCTTGAGCTTTATAGGAATCTACAGAAAACGGAACAGTACAATTTTCGAACCAAATTTCAAATCCCAGCGCCGTTAAAGAAGGAATATGTTCTGGAGCCAAAGCAACACGCTTATCTTGAACAACAGTGTTTGCAGGAACGATAATCTTCATAAACTCTTAAAGCTTCCTTTAAGAAACAAGGAAAATTATAGAAGCAACAAATTGTTTTTGTCAAGCAAGTAAAAACAGATTCTAAAAATATTAATGGGGGGAAAGTTTATGGGACAAGTATTACATGCAAATGCCAGAACGACTGAGGCACTCCGTAGAGAGAAATAGTGAAGAGAGCATAGCAAAAGCGGCTATACTATTTAATGTTAATCCAAAAACAATTATCAAATGGAAGAATCGAGAAGATACAAAAGATCTCCCTATCGGTCTTAAAAAGATCAAATCTACTGTGCTTTCAGAGTCTGAAGAAGAAGCAAGTGTTGCATTCAAGAGGATGAAGTATTATATAGCTTACAAGAAACTATTCCACATTTAAGCCAATCAAGTCTTCATCGTTGCTTAAGGCGTCATGGCTGCTCTGATAAAAAAGAACTATCTAGCACTATCCTAGTGGTTATTTTTATATAGATAGTGCAGAAGTAAGGACAGCTGAAGGTAAGCTATATTTGTAGGAAATAAATAGAACATCAAAATTTGCATATGCAGAGCTTCTAAAAGTCAGACTAAAATGAGTACTGCAGCGGTTTTGTGCAACCTTTATTAATTCTGTACCTTATACCTTGCAGATAACG
>NZ_BAUP01000096.1:0-8145 GCF_000648275.1 Holospora elegans E1
AAATTCCATTATTTCAATTTACATTAGATCTAGAGAAATCTTTTATTAAAACATTAATTATTATTTCAGGAGGGGATTTCAATGCTGTTAAACATTTATTTTGACACTTTCAACACTTATGCCTTGTACCCCTGTATGATGGGAGGTATTTACAGCGCTAATTTCCAAGTTTCCAGGAGAAATCAAATAATACAACACACAAGCAACGCTTGCAGCGATAACCGTTGTATACTCATGCTGAATGAAATAGTTTAAAAGTTTAATTTTATGTGTTAATAATTTTTCTTATGCAAATATTTCTGAAAGAAGAAGATCGTGTTGCGTTAAGAACGCGGCATCGGCAAAAAAAGAACCGACGTGTAGAAGATAGGATTAAGGCTGTTTTTCTATCCGATAAAGGATGGAGCTCGTCAAATTGCTTAGGCTCTTTTGATTGACGGTCGTAGAGGAGTATAAGGAAGATCAAAAGTTAATGGTGTAAAGCGAGGGATCTGTAAGCAAGCTAAATGTTTCACAAACAGCAAAACTTATCGCACATTTGGAAAGCTGCGACGTATATGAAAATGAGCGATATCTGCGCTTATGTTCTTGAGGCATTGCGTAGACGATTCAAGACAAGACGTTGTGGCTGCACGCCCATAAGTTTATTCATTATTACGAGACGGTGATGACAACATCGCCGGAGGATGAACCCATCCTGTTTGGTTATGGCGTTCCCCCCATTATAGCAACGAAAATCACTTGTCGCACAGGCACCCTCATTGCCACGACGGCCTACACGCATGAACTTGATGGGAGCCTTGGATTTGACGGGTGGAGCCCTTAGAAACCTTGAATAGCGCTACAATGAAGACGTTTTTTGATCAGCTGAAAAACGCTTATCCAAAGGCGCCTAAAATTCACCTGATCTTGGATCAAGGATCTTATAACACAAGCAAAGACACCCAAAAAGCAGCGAAAGAAAGTGGGATTGAGGTGCATTGTTTTCCCCCCAGCCCCAACCTGAATCCCATCGAACGATGAATCGATTTTTCGTCTCTGCCAAAAAGTTTTGCAAGAGTATGCTGCAATTTTTCGACCAAACCTGGGACAACATCGCCATGGATCTTGTCGACCGCGTCAATGACAACTTTCAACGCATTAGTCCCACACTTTCAGTTTGATTTGGTATATAAACTGGAGAACAAAAAAGTTTTTGCCTAAATTATTTACTTAAGTCCTTATCTTAGTCGCAATTTTGCACCTGGCATTAAAAGTGCTGCGTACTTGTTTCTACTTTACAAACATTAATTTCGGTGTCATTTTTTGATCGTCTTGCATGATTAAGTTTGATCATTTGCAATAACCAAACTGATTTTTTTAAAGCGAGCTTTTTTCTTCTTGACTTTCGTTGCATACCGTGCCATCATGATAGCATACTAGATCAGCACAAAAGCACTGAAATGATCATTTCCGATGATCACCACCAAAATATTAAAGAGCTGTGTCATGCATTTTTGCTATTGTCTACGCAAGAGGAAGCTTTTAATTTCTTGAAAGATTTATGCACGCCTTTTGAACTTTCTGCTTTGTCTGAGCGTTGGCAGATATGTAAAGCTCTAAGTAACGGATTGTCCTATAGAGAAATTCATGTCAAGTTGGGAGCAAGTTTAACAACGATAGGAAGAGTGGCAAGATTTTTAAAAGACGAACCTTATCAAGGATATACAGCAGTTCTACAGAAATTGACTCACGATAAAAAGGAAAACTAAGATGAAAAAAATATTATTATTGCTAACAATAGGAGGGGTAGCGTGTTTATCTTTTGGAGAAAAAATAAAAAGAAAAATCTTTATTAATCAATGTGTTGAACACCCCGCTTTAAATACGACAATAAAGGGAATCATTGACGAGTTAGTCAAAAATGGGTACAAACCCGGAACTGAATTAGATTTGCGCGTAGAATCAGCGCAGGCAAGTCCTGCATTAGCATCCCAGATTTCTGTAAAATTCGTCAATCAAAATCCAGATATTGTGGTGGGTGTTGGTACGATATCTGCTCAAAGTTTTGTTAAGCATATAAAAAAAAATAATATAAAATTTGTGTTTAGCTCAATAACTGACCCATTAAAGGCAGAGCTAGTTCAAAGTTTGAATAAACCAGGAAACAATACCTCTGGAGTCTCTAATTTTGTTGAACTTTCTCCCCAGGTTGAGGTATTTAAAGAAATTCAACCTCATTTAACTCGCTTAGGGGTTTTATACAATCCTGGTGAAGTAAATTCTTTAAGTTTAATAAAAAAATTAAAGGAATTATGCCCAAAATTTGGTATAACAGTGGTGCTTCAGGCTGTGGATAACACATCACAAGTTGCTCAAGCTGCTACCAAATTGGCTGCTAACGTTGATGCTATCTTTATCAGCAATGATAACACTGCGCTTTCTTCCTTACAGACGATTATTAGTATTGCTACAAAAGTAAAAGTACCTGTTTATGTTAGTGATACAGATGCAGTAAAGCTGGGTGCTTTGGCAGCGCTTGGTCCAAATCAGTATAAGCTAGGGGTGCAGACCGCTAAAATGATTGTTTGCGCACTGAAAGGAAAAGATTTAGGGACGATTCCTGTTGAATTTCCTGAACAAACAGAGCTTTATCTTAATCAAGATGCTGCGGAAAAGCTTGGAATTTTCTTTAAAGACAGTATAAAACGTAGAGCAAAAGAAATAGTGGGTAAGAAAACATCATGACTTTAAACGAAATAATGATGAGCTTTGAAATAGGTGGAATTTACGGAATTGCTGCGCTTGGGATATATTTAACTCTTCGAGTCATTGATTTTCCGGATTTGACATGCGATGGCAGCTTTGTTTTAGGAGCTGCTAGTTCTGGAATCCTTATTAAAAATGGAATGAATCCTTGGACCTCATTGAGCATTGCGATGGTAGCCGGAGGCCTTGCAGGCGCAGCAACTGGTATAATCCATACAAAATTCAGAGTGACGAATCTTCTTTCCGGGATATTAGTGGGATTTATGCTGTATTCAATAAATTTACGCGTCATGGGGGGAATTCCCAACATCAGCCTTATGAACCGCGATACTATATTTTCTTCATTTCCCATTGTTCAGATATTGGGAATTGGATTGATGTCGTGTGCAGCAATTACATATCTGCTGATGACAGACTTTGGTTTAGGGTTAAGCAGTATTGGGCAAAACAAGCGTCTTGCAAAAAATTCTGGAGTAAGTATTTCTTTTATGACCATAACCTGTCTTGCTCTGAGCAATTCTATCATTGCATTGTCTGGTGCTTTATTTAGCCAACATCAAGGATTTTCTGATGTAGGAAGCGGTATAGGTACCGTCATGACAGGCCTTGCTTCTGTAATGATTGGTGAAAAAATGTTGCCGTATAGATCTGCTATATTTAGGACTATAAGCTGTTTAACAGGATCAATATTATACAGAATTTTTGTTAGTTTTGCACTTCACGGTGATTATCTAGGGTTAAACACTTCTGATTTGAATTTGGTGACGGGATTGATGATTTTAACCGTTATGTATACTCCAAGGAAAAATTATGCTAAAACTTGAAAATATAGAAGTGATTTTAGGAAAAAATAATAAAGAAAGAAAAATATTGAATAAGCTAAATTTTGACGTGAAAGATGGAGAATTTGCATTAATTGTTGGGGAAAATGGAGCGGGAAAATCTACACTTTTCGATGCTATTTCTGGATCTATTCAGGTAAATTCTGGAAAAATATGGTTGTCCGGTCAAGATATTACTCATACACTTCAAAAGCATAGGGCAAAACTTGTATCAAAAGTTATGCAAGATCCTAAACTTGGAACTATGGAAAATATGACTATTCTCGAAAACATGGCTTTTGCATTTAAGCGAGGGCAAATTAGGGGAGGGGAATTTTTTTCAAGTAAACATAGAATAAGGACGTTTAAAGAAAAGTTAAGCATGTTAAATATAGGCTTAGAAGATAAAATCCAGGAGCTGGTGAGTAATTTATCTGGTGGACAACGGCAAGCGCTGAGTATTCTTATGGCAATATTAAAAGAGTCTAAAATATTGTTGTTAGATGAGATTACCGCAGCATTAGACCCAGCAAGCACTGATTCTGTTATGGAACTAACGAACCAAATTCTGAGAGAAAAAAAACTTACTTGCATAATGATAACGCACAACTTATCCCAAGCAATCAAATATGGAGACAGTTTATGGTTTCTAAAAAATGGGGTATTTATAAAAAAATATGATAAAGAAACTAAATCTAAAATGACATTGGCTGAGCTTTCTTCTAAATTTGAAGAAGTGTAATGAGAAAGGATAAAAATGTTGACGAATATATCTGGATTCCCTGAATTTTTACCAAAAGAGCAGATTGCTTTTAATAAGGTGATTGAGAAAATTAAAGAACAGTTTGAGCTTTATGGATTCATTCCTCTAGATACCCCTGCTGTTGAAAGAGTCGCAACGCTGCTTGCTAAAGGTAATGATAGCGAAATTTACGGACTTCATCGCTTGGCAGGAGACGAAGGAGCAAAAGAAAAGGCTTTAGCACTTCGTTTTGATTTAACTGTTCCTCTTGCAAGATACGTAGCACAACATTATGGTCAGATCACGTTTCCTTACCGAAGATATCATATTGCTCCAGTTTGGCGGGGAGAAAGACCGCAAGCCGGGCGCTACAGACAATTTTATCAGTGCGATATTGACGTCGTCAGCGTTGGTGAGTTACCGCTTATCTATGATGCAGAAACTTTGTCCATAATATATAACGTGTTTAAAGCAATAGGAGTGGAAAGATTTATTATAAAGATCAATAATCGGTTTTTATTAACAGGAATGATAAAATCTTTTGGAGTATTAGAAAGCTCTGTCGATTTAGTAATGCGCACAATTGATAAGGCAGAAAAAATATCAAAAGATGCACTAGATAATGAACTAAGAAATTACGGCATTAGTCAGATCAATACAGAAGTATTGTCTGGTTTGATCGCAAAGCGTTTAACAAATAAAGAGTGGATTGAGTATTTAGAAAGCATTGGTTCTAATGAAGAATTTTTCAAAGGGGTGGAAGAACTAAAAAAAGTGATGAAATTTTTGAAAGATTTTGGAGTTCAAGACCAGTACATACAAATAGATCCTACACTGGCTAGGGGGTTAAATTACTATACAGGAACAGTATCAGAAACAAGATTAGTTGATTTTCCCGAATTAGGAAGCGTTTGTGGAGGAGGAAGGTACGAAAATCTTGTTGGAAGCTTTAGTAATAAACGATTTCCTGGGGTGGGGTTTTCAATTGGGGTGTCAAGGCTGATTCCTAAATTAATAGAATTTGGTGTAATTCACGCCAATCAGGAAACGACAGCAACCGTATTGGTCAGTGTTCAAGATCCTGCTTTAGTGCCTTTTTATATAAAAATAGCAAAAACCTTTCGCATAAAGGGGGTCAATACCGAAATTTATTTGTCAAAAGCTTCATTGGCGGTGCAAATGAAATATGCTGACAAAAAGGGATTTAAGTTTATAATTATTGCCAATCAACTAGAATTAGAAAAACAGCAAATTATTTTAAAACGTTTGTCAGATGGTAAACAAACTCTTGTTACGATTAACCAAGCGATAGAAATAATTAAAGGCGCATAAGCATTTTTACGGTTTCTGCAAGGATAGGAACAATATTAAGAATTTTAAAAAATTGTTGATTTAGTTCTTGAGGAATACTGTTTGTGGTTAGCACTAAATCAATAGGCGCTTTGGTAAGTTTTTGTTTAGCATGGTTAGACAATACAGCATGAGAAGCGATCACACGAATACTTCTTGCTTTATGCTGTTTTAGTAAAAAAGCTGCTTTGCATATTGTTTCCCCAGTATCGATAATATCGTCAATAATCACGCAATTTTTATCAGATACTTCTCCAATAATCGTATTCATTTCACAAGAATTATATCCATTACGAGTTTTGTTGATGATGGCGAGTTCAGCGTTTAAAATTTCTGCCATTTTTTGCGCACGAACTAATCCTCCTATATCGGGAGACACCACAGTAAGATCAGGGGATTTTTCTAAATAAGAAGAAAAAAATACACTAGGATCTATATTTTGAACGCCCATTTTAAAAAAACCTTCTGCTTGTTTAGAATGCAGATCTAAAGTGACGATGTGATCGATTCCTGCAGCTTCAAGCATGGCTGCAATTAATCTTGCGGAAATTGGTCCCCATTTGTAAGCTGGACGATCTTGTCTGCTATATCCAAAATAAGGAACGATTGAAATTATTCTTCGACTTCCTGCACGTTTTGCGGCATCAATAAGAAATAATAGCTCCATTAAGTGATCATTTGCCGGATTACACGTGGATTGAACAATAATTGTATCTTCTTCATACAGGTGTGATGGCAGCTGGACGCGAAGCTCTTGATCGGAAAATCTTTCAATTACGACGTCCATGTACCCAATATTTAAAGTAGTACTTAAATCGCAAGCTATTTTTTTGCAACTGCTTCCTGCAATGATTTTTGGCATATTTGTTTACCTCATTTTACTTTTACTTAATTTTTCTAAATTTTAATATATTGATTGCAATCAAAGATAGGGATTTTTATAACTTTTTTTACACCCTCTACCTAGTGTTTTATGATAAATTTAGATGGAAAACAATCTCAAAATGGTACAAAAAAGCAGTACTTATGGAAAAAATCCTACACTAATTTTTGAAAAAGACGTTGGTGCCTGCTTTAACTCTATGTAAAGTGCTTTTTCTTCACCAGGCAACAAAGGTGTTTTTGGGGGAACGTATTTCATTTTTTTTAATGTTTTTCCTTCTTTTTGTATGTGAATAAACAGTGCAGGAATATATCTTAATTCCTTTGTAACATTAATAAAGTCTACCTTACAAATAATACTATTTTCTGTGTAACGATAAATGACGTTCTGAATTTGAATTTTTTCTTCTTCATAAGATTCTTTTGTTTTTAGCAAGCCGGACCATCCTTGTAAAGAGGATAGAAGTAAGTTTTTTTGATACAACATAAACAGTGTACATCCCAAACAAAGAGGAATGAGTATGGTAAAGCCGATCCAAAAAAAACGAATAGGCTGTGAGCGGTGTGCAAGCTTAGGATGCATCATTAAAGGAGCTTGTACAACAGGAATAGGAGTGTAAGGAGACAAAGCCGGAGGATTTTGGTACCAGACGTGCTTACAAGAAGAACATCGCACATACCCCCCCTTAGACCCCAAAACGTCATCATCCAAATAGTACCGCATGGAACACGCATTACATTTGACAATCATTTAAAAAATAATAAAAAATTTTCTCTTGCTTTTTCATACTATACAAAATTATTTACTTTTCATAGCTCTTAGAGAATCTTTTTTCACGAAGAAATATTTTTTATTTATTTTTATTTTACAGTTGTTATTATAAAAAATATTATACAAAAAATCAAAACTATAAAAAAACATTAAAAAAAATATTAAAAAAACTTATTATTATTATCACAAAATATCGGAACTTTATAAAAAATTATACAAAAATAAAAGTAATTTCTAGATGTAAAAGAATTATCCTTGTAGGAATATCTTTTTCTGTATAAATAAAAAAATCTATTGACTATTTACAATATATAGTGCTAAGATTTTCAGGTTTTTATCGGAGCTGTGGTGTACGTTCGTTTTCTAATAAGGTCTTTAGTAAATACCTGCTGTTGTTGAAACGCTCTTTATTATCTACTTTTTAAGATTTTTTTAGTTAACGAATTTTTTGGAGGTTTTTATGTGCATAAATCACACCAGTTCTTTTTTTAATCGGATTAGTACCGTCCATTTTTATTTGATAGCCATTATCGTGGGAGTGTTAAGCAGTTATTTTGATATTTCTTTGTTAATAAAATTGGCTCAAATTATTACGGATAATTTTATGAAAATTTTTAAATGCGTAAGCTTGCCTATTATTTCTCTGTCTATAATAGTAACGGTGTCTCGGTTTAAAGGGGATGAGAGCATAAAAAAGGTAGGAAAAAAAACTTTTCTCTATACAGTTAATACAACGGTTATCGCTGCAAGCGTTGCTTGTGTGTTGTATTATTTGATTTCTCCTGGAAACTTGGAAATTAGCGCTGTAAATACCTCCCATCATACAGGGG
>NZ_BAUP01000095.1:0-2121 GCF_000648275.1 Holospora elegans E1
AATTGTGAAAAGCTGATATTCTTGTTATCTTATTTATTAAGGAAGAGTAGGTTCATTTGCATTTAAACATTGTTGTTTATTTTTAATAAAATAGCCTGTCTTTCGGATCTTTTAAAGACCCTTTCAAAAAAGTGAGGGGGAGTATGATCGCTGATACACTTATTTTAAATAGTTGCGATGCTTCAATATACTCACCCCCTCATCTAAATATTCTATTACCTTGTATCTTAAATCGTTGCTGTAGATCTTTGTCATTTTCCTTTTACTTTAACAAAAAAAATTACACCTAATTCAACCTAAATTACTATATAAACTGCATTATTTTCCCCAGTTGTCTGGACTCAGACCTTATTTTTCCGTCCTAAATTATTTATCGTAGTGATTCCTATTTTATTTTAAAAAAAAATTTTACTTTTTATTTTAAAATAAAACAGTACATGACATACTCAATGACTATTATGAATAAAATTATATTTTTTATTTGCTTATTAAATATTTGCACATGTTTTTGCAAACCCAAATTTTTTTTCACGAAACCACTAGTATTGACAAAGTTCTTACGCAAACTTTTTATTCTGCTTTGAACTCAGAAAATTTATTACCGATAAATTTGCACTTGTTAAGCAACGATGATATCAGAATCTTAAAAGAAAAATTACATTACCTTCCTCCTCGAATTTTATCGTTGAAAGAAAAATTAGAAAAAATTTCTAGAGAAGCGAAAACAGAATCTTCAAAAAATATGTCTACAGAAGATTTAAAAAAACAGATTATTTTATCTGTACAACAAGTCATCAAGCATCCAAAAGTTCTTAATCTTTCTTTAATTCCATCTGAAATCTCGAAAGAAGCCTCTGATTATATGACGAAGGAACTTATTCCTTCTCTGGATCACTTTATATCCGAAATTAAAAAATACAAAAATCTCGTTGAGGTTATTGATTTTGTATTAAACGTTTCAGAAAATGTCTTTTCAGAAAAAGAAATTTTTAAAATAATAAAGCCAGAGCCATCTATTTTTTCTAATGAAAACCCAGAAATTTTAGATCAGGTAAAGTATTTGGACGAAGAATTTAAAAAATTGAAAAAAATAATTTCAGAAGATAGAACGCAAAAATAAAAAGAATTCTTCTCCCTGATCAGATTATTTATTTTAAAATAGCAGTTTTAAACATAATATCTTCTCTTTGTAAAGAGTCTGCAGCTTCTTCCAACCGAAAAAATGTTTCTGACCTTATTCAATCCCTTAACTTAAATTCAGAAATTCATCAGCTTAAATTCGTTTCTGAAAATCAACGAACCTTATTTTCTGACTTGATTGCAAGCATTCAAAATCAAGCCATTGATTTCCTAAAACCAGGAACTTCGCTACAGCTGTATAAAGGAAAAATTGATTCCTCTGACGCTCCTATTTTAAGTGACATAGAAAATGAAAACGGTTTTACGGAACAGCAAAAAATAACAATTGAAGTTTATAATGCGGTTAAAAATATTGTTTTTCAAAAAAACATTAGTAAAGATGAAAAAATTGAAAAAATTTTAGATTTTGCAAAAACAACCTCTTACCTTAGCCTCCTTAACAAAAACAACATTAAGAGAAAAATTTCTCTGTTTCTTCACCCAGACAAATCAAAGGATCTATTTTCTGAAGAAATAATTGAAAAAATATCAGAAGTTTTTAAAGAATTTCATAAGTTATTTCCAACACACAGCACAAATGATTCAACTAAAGTAAGCAGTGAATCAGACAAAACCACACTCCCCCTCACTTTTTTGAAGGAGCTTTAAAAGATCCGAAAGAGAGGCTATTTTATTAAAAATAAACAACAATGTTTAATGCAAATAAACCTCTCATCCCGCGCAGAGACTTTTAAAACCTTCGTACTTATCGATAAGCGAAAGGTTCAGCATCCTGCGCTGATCCACAAGAAGAACTCTCCACCTTCAATAAAATCCAAGCTTGAACGCATCAGGAGTTTTTTTAAAAGGACAAGTAATTGATTCTGGACTCTTCTCAAAAGCCTTGATATCAAGTATTTGGGAGCCAGTTCCTAAAATGCATTTAATGCTCGATGGCACCAATTGGAAGTTTGGAACGCAGAATATCAATTGCCTCGTACT
>NZ_BAUP01000094.1:0-2286 GCF_000648275.1 Holospora elegans E1
TTTCTGTGGCACTTCACGTTAATAAAACTTTGAAAATTGATCGTGCTATCTTTGGTTAAAGTTTTCAAATTTAAACCACTTATCTGATTCTAGATGCCTTATTTTTTCCTATCTTCACTATGATAAGGCTAGAGCCAACCTTTCAAAGAAGACTCCATTGATTTAAAGAAGTTAATCATATTTTTAATCAGGCAGAGGAAAAAAGTGATAGACTCTCCTTGCCGATATCAAAGAATAATACCTCTTCCTCCCCTTGCTGGCATTAACGTTAAGGTGAGTGTTTTGTTCATAGCGAATCAACTTAGTCTCCCTTAAAATGCTTTCATGCCAGACACATATTTGAATCTCTTAATCATTTCACATTCGGTATTAGTTTCATTGTTCTAGTATTTGTTACTCAAAAAAATTGCTCTTCTTTAGAAAATTCCAATCTACGATACAGATTTTGCATATCTGAAGTGGCATTAATGTACGATCGTTTCCAAATGTGTCTTAACCTGAAAAATTTTTCTTCTACTATTTTTATTTAATCTTTTTAATATTACACTACTTGTCTTTCGGTCTTCTTATCATATTTTTTTAAATTCTAGTTTCCAAGAAAATCTTGCGGTGATAGTTTTAGCAGAATAAAATATTCCAAATTATACAAATTTTTTTTCTTTAAAGATTAACAGTTGACAGTTTGCGTATTGTTATCATAGAATTTTAGAAGTCTTTTGTTTTTATTTCATGAAAAAAAGTAAAAAAATTCCAATTTATAAAGAACCCGAAGCCTGGAAAGGGATGCACAAAGCAGGTCGGTTGGCCTCTGAGGTATTGGATATGATTGGACCCTATGTAGTCTCTGGAGTTACAACGAGAGTTTTGAACGACTTATGCCACAAATATATCTTAGATCATGGAGCTTTTCCAGCACCATTAGAGGTTGGTTTTCCTTGTGCGGTATGTATTTCTGTTAATGAGACAGTGTGTCACGGTGTTCCTGGAGCTCGACGTTTGGCTTTTGGAGATATTGTAAACATTGATGTATCCTTAAAGTTTGAGGATTGGTACTCAGACACAGCGCGGATGTTTTACGTGGGAGTTCCCAGTGATCGTGCAAAAAAATTAAGTGATGTTTGTTATCAAGCACTTATGGAAGCTATAAAATTAGTAAGGCCTGGAGTTACCTTAGGAGACTTGGGGTATATTATTCAAAAAAAAACGGAATCTTCAGGATTTTCTGTTGTAAGAGAATTCTGTGGACATGGAATCGGTCGAAACCTTCATGACATACCAGAAGTGCTGCATTTTGGAAAACCAGGAACCGGAGTAGTTTTGAAAGAGGGAATGTTTTTTACGATAGAACCCATGATTAATTTAGGAAAATCAGGTATTCGATTATTAAAGGACGGGTGGAGCGCCGTAACACAAGACGGAACATGGTCTGCTCAATGGGAGCATAGCATTGGGGTGACTGCTACGGGGTGCGAAATATTTACTTCTTGCCGAAAGGATGAGCCCTCTTCTTAAGAAATGATTCTAAAAAAATTTAAAATGTATAAAAATAGGTAAAAAATAGGCCATGCATAGAAAAAAATCTATCAAAAATACACTCATATCCTGCGTGAATTTTAGAAAAAAGCACTAAAAATAAAAAAATACGAGCTATCATTTAAAAAAGCAGCTTCTAAATTTTATATACTCCGCTTTGAGCTTTCTTTTTAATTTCCACCTCTTGGAAAATATTAACCATTCTATAAAATGTATCCTTTTTAACTCCTATAACCCTGAGAAATTTTTCTTTTGCTATTTTTTGATCTGTTCGTATTTATTACCTTTCTCCTGGTCTTTTTATTATAAAATTTCTTTAAAATAAATTCTAGTTTACGAAAAAGTCTAATTTATAAGCGCTGTTTAAAGGGGGCTCTTTGGCGGGATTTTCCCCATAAGTGTTGAAAGTGTCAAAATAAATGTTTAACAGCATTGAAATCCCCTCCTGAAATAATAATTAATGTTTTAATAAAAAATTACTCTAGATCTAATGTAAATTGAAATAATGGAACTTTGAAGCCATGCAGTTTCTTTCTAGCCTTGTATATTAAAAATAATAAAGCTGTAATCAGAATCATATAAATATACACCTTCATACCATTTAAAGAATGACTCAAAAAATGCTTATATCCAAGGTTTTGTTTGATAAATTTAAAAAATACTTCTATATCCCATCTCCTCTTATAAAGCTCTGTTACATCAAGAGCTGGCATATCAAATAAGTTAGTTAAAAACCAAATTTCATTCCCCTCC
>NZ_BAUP01000093.1:0-9267 GCF_000648275.1 Holospora elegans E1
CTTGATATTAAGGCTTTTGAGAAGATAGGAATTTGCTCCCAAATGCTTGATATTAAGGCTTTTGAGAAGAGTCCAGAATCAATTACTTGTCCTTTTAAAAAAACGCCTGACGCGTTCAAGCTGGGATTTTATTGAAGCTGGAGCGTTCATCTTATGGATCAGCGCAGGATGCTGAACCTTTCGCTAATCGATCATACTAAGTACGAAGGTTTTAAAAGTCTCTGCGCGGGAATTGTGAAAAGCTAATATCATGACTTAAGCAGCTGATCTATTGAATCAAAGAGTTTCTTATATTTTTATGAACGTAGTTTTGTTAACTGGTCTGTTTTTCGAAGAAGTCTAAAAAAAATTTAAAAATCTTCTTGAAAAAATATTAAGTTTTTGAGATACTAAAAGACGTTCGCGATTTGTTTCTTTTAGTAATGCGTTTTAAGATAAATGTAACAAAATTTTTTTTAAAAATTATTTTTAGATGTTCTATTTTTACGCCAATTTTATCAAACGCTGATAAAATTGATTGTTTTGTTTTGGCTACTGTTCAAAAACGTCCCATCACAACACTAGATGTTTGGGCTAGATTTTTGTTTCTGCCTAAAATACATCAAGTTTTCATTCCTCAAGCTTCTTTTTTTCAGTATGCCCCCTCTATTTTTAGACAAATTCTGATGGAGCGTTTACAGTTAGCGCTTGCTGTGCAGTACAAAATAGAAATTCCAGCTCAACAATTGGAACAAATGTACAGGTTTTGGCTTAAAGATTTAAAAAAATCTTGTCCTACGGTGTCTTTGCTGCCAGAAGAAATTAAAATTATAAAAGAACAATTAAGGGCTAATTTATCTTGGGATTCTTACATAGAGGGAAGGTATGGATCGGATTTTTTTGTAAGCAAAGAGGAAATCGCAGCTTATAAAAAAAATTGGTATCAACGTCCCGCTACGCTTAAATATATTCGTTATGGAGAAATTGTAATCTTTTATAAATTGCATCCTGAAGAGGCTCTAAAAGAGATGACTAATATTCGTGACATGTTGGATCAAGGTGCTCCCTTTCCTCAGGTAGCTAGTCAGTTTTCTCAAAGTAACAGTAAAAAAAATGCTGGTATTGTGGAATGGATACCAGAACATATGTTAGAACCTGATTTATTAAAGATCTTTTCTGAAAGCACCGAAGGACAGATATCAGGTCCTTATGTGTTGAAAAATTTAAGAGCAGTAGTCTGTGTCGTTTTTTTAGGGCGAAAAATGCAGAAAGAGCTAAAACAAGTTTGTCCCCCAGATTCAGAAATTAGAGCTATTCTTCGGCACGAGCGAAAAAAGAGCAGAATTCAGCAAGAAATAGATAAATTATTAAATGGGGAAAATTACGAAATATTAAAAGGAGCGGAAAAATATTTTTCTCCTGATCTTAAAGAATAAAGCAACTTATGCGATTAATTTTTAAAGTGTGTCTACCCCATATTCAGGCCATAGTGTTGCTGATTGTTGTTTTTTTGGTCCAAATTCCTTTTGCTCCGTTGGCTTGGAATTTCTTTTATATTTTTTCTGTCGGTTTGTCGCAGTGTTTTTGCAAAGAAAAATTAATAAGCATAATGTTGACGTGGGTATTGTTCGGAATAATAGGATGGAGTTGGATTTGCCCCATATCTCCTCGTATTCTCTCCAGTCCATGTGGAGGATATTTTTGGGGGATAATCCCCGTACTTTTGTGGACTAATTATTGTTGTAAAAAAGAAATTTCCAGTTGGATTAAGTGGTTAGGAGCGTTGTTTTTTCTAGAAATCTGCGGAGCAGTGCACTGTATTTTGTTAAGTCCCAATTTGTGTGTTGCTAGAAAATTTGGATTACTTGCGCTGTTTCCTTGGAATTTTTTTCAGTCTGTTTTGGGCATTGCATTTGATGGATTTTTTAGGCGTATGCTGAATAAATTTTTTTCTTACAATAAGTATATTGATCACTAAAGCGTGTTCATGAGTATGAAAATGATTGTTTTTACGAAAAATCATCCTAGGAAATTTCTAAAAAAGTAAGTCACCCTAAATTCCCTAAAAAAGTTGCTTAAACGTTTTTTTAATGATGATAAGCTCTAGGTTTATGAAAACATATTTTTAAGTTCTTTTTTTATATTTTTCTTGCGTTTTTTGCGAATAATCATTGTTTTACTAGACTTCTTCGTAAATTATCATTTATAGTAATTTAGGTTGAATTTGGTGTGATTTTTTTGTTACAATAAAAGGAAAACGACAAAGAGCTACGGCAACGATTTAATACAAAGGGTAATAGAATATTTATATCAAATCAAACTGAAAGTGTTGGACTAATGCGTTGAAAGTTGTCATTGACGCGGTCGACAAGATCCATGGCGATGTTGCCTCCGGTTTGGTTAATAACACGCCCATAGCGCCAATGGGGGGTAACGGATCTTGCGAGACAGTATTATTCCAAGCTTGGGTAGATTTCTGATCAAGGAACTAAATCCTGGTCAAGGTGTTATTATGGATAATACCTCTTTTCATAAATCCAAGAGAAGTATAGAATGAATAGAATCTGTAAAATTCAGTATAATTTTTCTACCTCCTTACTCTCCTGATTTGAATCCAATAGAGAAATTCTGGGCTAATATGAAGGGGTGAATTGAATGCAATATACTAAATTTCAACGCTCTGTTCGATGCTATTTTGTAGTTCTTTAAAATATCTAATTCAACCTAAATTATTATAGCTATAGCTAAATCAGTATAAAAAGATTACAATAAATGGAATTGAAATAAGAAATCAATTGAGTAAGGTGGCGTTTCTTTTTATTGTTTGGCTTGGGCCCATTTTTTCTCAATAAGATTGAGATCAGGGGAATAAGGATACAAATAAAGCAAACTACGACCTGCATCTTTTTCATAGCTTTCCCTTTTGGAAAGCGGCATTATTCATAACACTACCGCTTTCTTTTGGAATGTTTGGTAATAAAATCTGCTGTACCCAAGATGCAAAAAAATCTGTATTTACTGAGCAAAATATCAAACTAATTTCAATTATAGCTTGGTCAACTAAAGCGCCTAAGGCATTTGTTCTCCCCCAATCATGAGAGCCATAACACCGCTTGCCTTTATCAGAGCAACTATGCGTTTTTGGCGTATCGAGCAAAACCACTTTCATCACTCACTATAACCTATCTGCGTATCTTCTTTCAATTTTTTGGAAAAACGTAGATCTTTTTTTTGGATCGGATGATTGAGAGTTTATTTTTTTGATAAGACTATAAAAACGGAAAAACTGTAAGCCGGGTTCTGTTTTAGCGATCATTTATCTACGTAACTTTATTACTAAAGTACTTTAGCAGCCTACCCGAGTGACATTGCTCAAAAACACAGCACAATTTTATCACTCCTATTTGGCCTTGCTCCCAACGGGGTTTACCTTGCCGTATAAAATTACTTCCAACGCGGTGCGCTCTTACCGCACCATTTCACCCTTACCTTAAAAAAAGCGGTATATTTTCTGTGGCACTATCCCTCAAGTTACCCTGGCCGAGTGTTACTCGGCGTTGTGTTTTTGTGGAGCCCGGACTTTCCTCTTTAACATTATTTGTTACAGCGCTCGCTCATCTTTCCGCTCTTTTATTATAGCAAAACATACTTCTTCCTTCAATAAAAAAATAAATTGAAACCGAATACTAAAATTAGTTAACCTATTTTTTTACGATCCAAATTTAGACTTTCATAAACGCAGAATATAAAATTCTTCTCGTACGTTTAGCAACGCTATACGCTGAAAATTCTTTAAAAAGATCTTTAAAAAGAAGCTTTATATCACAACACACTTTTCACTGCAAAGAAATTTTAATTTAACACGTTTTTGATTTTTTATCAAAAAAACCCTTTAAGATGGGATTTAGGTTCTCAACTACCCCCCATATCACAAAGAAAACCAAAAACTCTAAATTCTGTTGCTAAACTGAATAATATATTATTTGAGCACAAATTTTACTTTTTTATACATCTCTTATTTCCTCCCGATCAAAGACTATATTATAAGAGAAAACTTTTTGCACTCAAAATTTCTTTAATTTTCCTAAAATAAAACCTATTATCTTTATCTGAAATTCTAAAATATCTGATAAAAAAAAATAAATAAACCCTTCTATCGAAAATATTCCTTACTCAGCTAAAACCCATCCTTTGCCATACGCCTAGACAGAGCACGCATTAATCTGCGACGCCCAGCTTTTTTTTGCTCTTTCCGCTTTTTCGAAGGCTGAATATACGCCTCCCTTTTTCGAATTTCTTTTACAAGCCCCTCTAACTGAAGTCTTCGCTTTACTTCTATTAACGCTTTTTCTACGTTTCCGTCTTTAACAACAACTGCCACTGTATTTTACGCTTTTTTATGCTTCCTTTGAAAATTCTATCACATTTTTTGTATTTGATCAATTTCCTTTTTGTTTTATCGCGTTATTTCTTCCTTAATCTCTCTTTTGCGAAATTAACTCAAATGTTTTAAATAGTGTAGTCACGAGAAATTCAACCAAAAAAAATATATCTAGTTTGAAAAACAGAAATAAATGAAGAAGTATTTTTTGCGTATCGCGTTGCAATTCTTCTTCAGCGTTTCAGGTAAAGAAATATGTTCTCTACAGGATGTCTAAATTTGTAAATATCTTTATTGTGCTGTCTTGGGAAATAACAGGATTTATGTTGTTTTTTCTTTCCTCGTCAACCATTTGATTGGTATTACGTCCTTTGTATGCAAGAAGATTTTGAGCATCTATTCCTTCAACACGCTGGCTAGCTTGTTTGCAATCAACAATGCTATCCGAGGTAAATTATCTCTGGCCGGCATGTCTCTGGGCATCCACGGCCAAATTTAGCTTCGAGTTGTATTTTCGCGTTGAGCCCTCTTTTGTGCAGCCCATGTCCTGGCGTACCTTCCTTAACCTCTGTTGCATAAGGATGCACTTTTATATGGCTAGCTGTTTAGTTCCTAACTCTTATAGTGTAATCTATAAAGAACTCAAGGAGACAAATTTACGGGAAATAATTATTGCATGCGAATGCAAGACACAGCCAAGAATCAGAAAAGAACTACAAGAATCTAAATAGAGCGCACCAACGCTTGCAAAACGCCATACCCTAAACGTCAAGACGGTTCTAAAATGGAAGAAGACATTAAGCGTTGAGGTATAAGCGCTCGGGCCCGACACAGCCAAAGCGCGTCTTATCCTTAACGCAGCACCATGTGCTTTCCAAATCTAGACGTATTTCTAAATTATCGCTTGATGAGGTTTATATTGCTCTAAAAGACACCTCCCCGAACTGAAACGTTCCAATTTTATTGCTGCCTTAAACGAAATGGTCTCAATGTTCTTCCAAAAAATGATGTGTAAAGCCCCCCTCAAGAAAAGAAACATTTTAAGAACTATCCATATTGGTTTTGTGCATATCGATACGCAAGTGCCCAGAGGGGAAGGGGTATCTTTTTGTGGCAATTCGGGTTACAAAATGCGTCTATATACCAAATCAAACTGAAAGTGTTGGACTAATGCGTTGAAAATTGTCCCAGGTTTGGTCGAAAAAATGCAGTATACTCTTGCCAAACTCTTTGGTAGAGACGAAAAATCGATTATTGCGCACATTTTCATTCTTTGATGGGGGGTATAGGAGGGAAAATAATGAATCTCAATCCCTTTTTTTTCGCTGCTTTTTGGGTCCTTGATCCAAGATCAGGTGAATGTTAGGCGCCTTTGGATAAGCATCTTTCAGCTGATCAAAAAACGTCTAAAAATTCTTAAAAGAATCTAGAGAATATTTTAAATACCGTGCTCTTAATCTTCAGGGAAATTAATATTTTTTTACGAGCTCTTTAATCAAAAACAAAATGTTTTTTTAGTAAATTTGTTGACATTTGGATATTTTTCTATACAATTAAAAAACTAAAAATTAATAAAGAATTTAAATGAATGACAAGGTTTTACTAAGTTTAATTTTTTTAGTTTTTAAATTTTTTTTTTCAGAGGATATTGTCTATGGATTAGGTCCAGAAAAAGAAAAAAGAACTATGGTTACTGAAGTTTCTTCTATTAGCCATTCTAATCTCGGTGCTATTTTTTCTACAGAAATAGATGAATTTAATTGCGCTTTGGTTGGCATACTAACGAAACAAGATGATGATATAGACTCTTTTAGTTTTTCAAAAAATGTGGTAGAAAAATGCGATTTTTTGTTGCGTATTCCGGAAAATTTTGATCGCATCACGAATTATTGTAATCCTTCTGTTTGTGAGTTAAAGCAAGCCTTGGAACACGTTGACTCAGTAAAATTGTTTAAAATTTTATCTCTATTGAAAAAAAATAGTTTTTCTATTTTAGATTATGTTTTAACGATTTTGGATTCTGCATCTCCTTTAATCCATTTAGATAACAGGTTTGTTGAATTGTGCAGAGCTCTTCTCCTTAATACACCGCTCTTAAGCGGAAACCGACAATCTGAAATTTTTGTTTCAAAATCTTCTCGTTTGTCCTTGCTTCCAGTGCAAAGCTCGAATGAAGCATTTTTTGGTAAAATTTGTAAAATTTTTAAGCGCTTAATCGGTTTTAAAAATGAACATTCAAGTACTCAAACGATCACAAATTTTGTTCCAACTCGTAAGAATAGTGTTGATTTACTGGACAAAAAAGCTGGGTTAGGTGAAGCTTTATGTGTTTTTAACTACCTTTTGGTCCAAAATGCTGATAAAAAAATAGTTTCCAGTATTGATGAAAAGATCATTTACGACGTTTTGGATGATTTGAATATGAAAAATAAAAATTTATTAGGGGGGGGGGTATTTAAAGTATTTACTAAGAAAATCGATGATTCGGAAGATTTTTTTGATGCTTTATCTGCTTTAAGACATATTTCTGTATGGAATTCCAGTCGAGAAGATGAAGAATATTCTGACCAAAATATTTTTGATCGTGCTTTGCATGAATTTATAGATCTTTCTTGTCCTAGTTTAGAAAAATTAGGACAGTTTTTAGATTTTTTTATTTCGGCGCATTCAGCATCACGTGAAACTTCAAACGTATGTATTTCGCGTAATGGGGAAATTTTGGAAAGATTTTTTTATATTTTGTTTACTAAGGTTCCAGATTTTAATTCTTCTTTTTTTGCCTCTTTGAATTCAAAGCAATATAACGGGTTGGAGCTGGACGCGGATCATAACTCAGGACGACATAGTAGGTTAAGTATGAATCATAACTCAGGGCGATATAGTAATTTAAGCATGAATCATAATTTAAGTAGAGCTTCAAGACAGCTAACTAGCTTAGAAATGGGCCATAATTTAAAAGGAGGTTTAAGCGAGGATTGTAATTCAATTAGAGCATCAAGAAGCTTTAATAGGTTGGGAACTGAGTGTAATTTAAGCGAAAAATCAAAACGATATAGTAGTTTGGGGGGGGATTATATCGCAGAGGATGATTCAGGGATATACAGTGGTTTTGGAATGAATACTGATCTAGATAGTAATTTAAATCAAAAAGAAATTTTTGATCTTAAAAATGATAAAGTGTTTGAAAGACTTATATCTGTTTGTGATGTTATATTAGAGCGTAAAAATTCGATTTTATTTTGGAGAGCGTTAATAGCTCTAAATAAAATTGAATACAATTCATCTTTACAAAACGCTTCTAAAGCGATTTCAAAGAAAAGGGAAGATTTTAGAAAAGTTTCTGATTATTTTGCAAAAAGTATTGAAGAGGAATTTTTTCATTTTGTTTTGCCTGATTTATTAAATGACAGTAGCTCAAAAACTTTTACGACTGTATTAGATATTTTGGATAGAAATTATTTTAGAAATTTTTGGCAAAGAGACGTAGTTAAAGTTTTAAAAAGCTCGTTAAGTACCGTAAAAATAGAGAAAATTGATCTCGTCATTAAAATATTATTAGAAAAGAAAATTGACTTAAACGTTCTTTATTCAATATTAGATGAATTAACTTTGGACAGAGTTGAGCGTATTGTTTCATTAATATTAGAGAAAAAAAATAATTTACCCTTTGTTCTTGCTCCTACACTTTTTTACAAATTGCTGAGTGTTTTTAAAAACAAAGACGATATTTTTAATAAAATTTTAAATGATTTTATTGACTGTGATCATTATAGAATGACCAAAAAAGAATTTTTTTTAGAGACAGTTTTTTGTTTGTATGAGGATTTAAATATTTTTTACCGTTTTTTAATTTCTGTAGCAGATTTTTATAGTAGAGAAAGAGAATATTCAGACTCTTGGATTGGGTTTTTAAAGACTAAACCAGCTTTTTTTGGTCACGCTTTAGTTGCATTTGAGCGTTCCATAAAAGCCATAGATAAAGAAAATCTCGATGCCAGAAAAAATCATAAAAATTTTGATACAAATAGTTTGGAACTGAAAAATCTAAAAGAACCTTCAAATAAAGTATTGTTTTTATTGGTGGATAATTCCGGAGTTAATTCATGCATTGTTCCGGCACTTACTGCCTTATGCGGTGAAAAAATTACTCCTGATCGTATTATATCCGCTTTATTAAACGATGACGAATCTGACAATCTCGGCCTTGCTTTGGATGCTTTAGATCGTGTTAATAGGTGGATTTTTCGTGATGCCTTGTATGGTTTAACAAGAAAAGCTGGAATCTCTAAAAATAATTTGATCAAGAAAGTAAAAAAAATCTTAGAAGAAAAAAATGATTCTAGTTCTTTGACTAAGTTTCTTAAAAAAATGGAGGTTGAGTAAAGGTACTAAGAAATTCTAAAAGTCGCTCAATAATTATAAAATCATAGTATGTAAATACAAACAATGATGAAATCAAATAAGGTATAAAAGTTTCAGATTTCTTATTTGATTCATCATCTCTATTTGAAGATTTTAACTAAAGATATTTTTTATTAGAATTGGTAAAGAAAGTCTTTTAAAAGTCTCTAAAAATGATTGTATGTAAATTTTGTGAATGTTCGGAGTTCTTTAAAATCGGTTTTGTTCGAGGGGGCAGCGGTACAAATATAAAAAATGTGGAAAAATTTTACGAGGTGTGCCCGATAAAGACAAGCTCCAAGCCCTCGTTTTATACGCAAGCGGCCTTTCAATGAACTGAATTGCTCAGCGTTTTGGTTTCAGCACGACCGCCGTTTTGAAGCATAAGTGTTGAAAGTGTCAAAATAAATGTTTAACAGCATTGAAATCCCCTCCTGAAATAATAATTAATGTTTTAATAAAAGATTTCTCTAGATCTAATGTAAATTGAAATAATGGAATTTTGA
>NZ_BAUP01000092.1:0-21714 GCF_000648275.1 Holospora elegans E1
AGACCGGGTACTAAACAAACAAAGATGGGATATTGAACGGCTGTTCAGAACTATGAAAACGCAAGGGGTTAACCTTGAAAATACCCCTATGAAAGATTTGGGAAGACTTTCCAAACTTATGACGATTTTATACGCTTCTATAACGGGCCTTACACAAGAATGTGCTTACAAAAAAACAGTCAGAGCACTTTTCTATTCATACTTCACAAGGGGACTCAGGTGGATCAAAGATAAACTCTTATTCTTTGATTTCAGCGATCTTTTAAACTACCTGAAAAAAAGTGAGGGGGAGTATGCTAAATTTCAACGCTCTATTCGAGGCTATTTCGTGGTTCTTTAAAATATCAAATTCAACCTGGATTACTATACGTCACGCCGAGGCGTTCCAGAGGTGAGTGTCGCCATCCTGAGTGGCTTGCTTCCAGCCTTTCAGCACAGGCTACGTCGGGAGAGTCTTCCATGTTTATGCTCGTTGCCGATTTGTTCCTTTTGTATTGAGGAGCAATTTTCTTCCACCACCTTATAACGCTTGCGATTCCAACTGTAAAACGACGCGAATCTTCGTCAAAGCTTAGTCTTTCTTCCTCTTTGATTTCTAACACTCTACGTCGAAAATCTACTGAATATTTAATAGATTATTAATTAAAATCATTTTATTCAGCTTTTGCTATATAAAGGCGAGTTTTTTTAAAAATTATATGCTGAGGTCAATATAAAAAATTGGAAATTTATTATTCTGTGTTGTTTTTTAGTAAAGATTTTTCTAAAATTTGTAAGATGCCCTTAACTTAAATAGATGTCATGTTTCACGATTTTATTTTTCATGGGCGGGACGCAATGGCTTTAGTCCAAAATCGTCTTTTGTGGTTTATTCAGGCATCTTTTGTGGGAATGGGGGTTTTGGTACTTAGATTGTGCTGGGTCAGTATTGCGCTTCGTTCTAAAGCCAAAATTGCTTTAGAATACTCTATGGAAAGGCGGGTCTTGCTGGACGCACAAGGAAAAGTTCTTGCACACAGTTTACCAAGTTTTGCGTTGGCAGCCAATCCTAAAAAAATTATGAACGTAAAAGAAGCTGTGCAAGAACTTCACAGTGTATTGCCTTTTATTTCTAAAAAAGAATTGCATCGGCGCTTGACTTCTAAAAAACCTTTTGTTTGGATTTGTCGTCAGCTGTCTCCCAAAATGCGTCTTAAAATTTTAGCTTTAGGAATTGAAGGGCTAGAGTTGTTTAAAACTCAAAAACGCGTCTACCCTTACGAGAATTTATTCAGCCATGTTTTAGGTGCGGTTGATATTGATCAGCAAGGAATTTCTGGTATTGAAAAGGGGTGTAATGATATCATATTAGATCAAAAACATAAAAAAACTGCTATTTATTTGTCTGTAGATACGCGAATGCAGTACGTGCTACGTAAAGAAATTTTAGCTTGCATGAAAGCTTTTCAGGCACGTGGAGGAAACGGAATTTTAGCTAACATTCATACAGGAGAAATTTTGGCTATGGTGTCTCTTCCAGATTTTAATTCCAATTTGAAAAGTAAAGAGCACTGCGAGTACACGCTAAATCGAAATACCAGTGGAGTTTATGAATTTGGATCGATTTTAAAAATTCATAATTTAGCGTTATTTTTAGAGGAAAAAAGGGGAACGTTAGAAAGTATTTTTGATGCAACGCATCCCTTGGCAATTGGAAGATTTTTAGTAAAAGATTTTAAAGGCAAGTGTCGCCCAATGACTGTTAAGGAAGGGTTTTTGTATTCTTCTAACATCGTCAATGGAAAAATGGCTATAGAATCAGGGGAAGAAGCGCAAAAATTATTCTTTTCTAAACTTTCTTTTTTTCACCCGATCAAACTAGAACTTTCGGAATATGCACTGCCGATTATCCCAAAAAATTGGTCTAAGGCGCGATCTATAACTGCAGGATACGGATACGGTTTTTCCATCACGCCTTTACATATCGTTCAAAGCCTTCAAATATTGTTAAATCAGGGAATGCGTGTTCCTTTAACGCTTTTAAAACGTCACAATAAAGCGATTGCTTTACCTTCTGTTTTAAAATCTCCTGAAATTTCTAAAACTCTTTGGCAAATAATGGAGATGGCAGTAAATACAGGGCAGGCACAAAAAGTTAAAACAAGTTATTGTAGAGTGGGCGCTAAAACTGGAACAGCTAACATCTTAGTTAATGGAAGGTACAAAGAGCACCAAAACTTAACATCTTGTGTGGCAGTGTTTCCGGTGCCTTCACCGTGTTACGTGTTGTTAATTACTATTGACCGTCCAAAAGGAAATGCCTCAACGCATTATTATCATACTGCAGGGTGGATCGCTGCTCCTGTCGTGCGAAGCATTATCGAAAAAATTTCTGGATTTTTAGGAATCATCGATAATACTGGCGAAAAAGAAAAAAAGTAAAAATAATTTTTTAATTATTGAAAAAAATTGTTTTTAATTTGATTGCTCAAATGCTTTGAAGAATTAACAACATTTATAAATTGACTTTGGTTTTAAATTTTGGTATCTAAGCACAAAGGGGTGTAAGGGCTGTGTCGTGCTTAACTGTACAAAAAATATTATTTTTTTAGTTTTAAGTTAGGACTTTTTTTGGAAGTTTTGGAAATAAAAACTGCTTTTTCTAACAGTGAAATTAAAAAAAATTTTAAAAGTGGTGCGCTTTTGTCTCAAAAGATTTATTCTAATGAAGAAAAAAAGTGTCTAGAATCGTATATACGTGATTTGGAAAAGGAATTGTCATTAATTAGGCAAAGTCTTTACCAAGAAACATCTCTTGCTTTGAGAAAAAAAATAAAACAACGTATTCGTATCTTAAAAATTAAATTAAAACAGGCGAAAAAAAAGTTACTTTCCAGAAAAGGAGGAATTATTTTTTCTGAGCCTGAAAAATATTTTGATTTTAGAATAGAAAATTTTAGTAAAGAGGAAAATTTTAGTGAAAAAGAATCAAGACAGTACATTCAGTACTTAGAAAAATTAGAAAAAACAAATAGATTAATAGATTTTTCAAACCAAAAAATAAAGGAAATAAAAAATAAAATAAATGTCATTAACGCAGAAATAAATTTTCCAGAAACAAACGTTACTGAAACAAATCTAGAAAAACTCCAAGAACAAGTCAGACACTTAAATAAAGAACTAGAAGAAGAAAATCGTTTACTAAAAACTTACGACCGAAGAAATCTATTTCAGGAAGATTACTAGGTATTCTCTCTTCTTTTTCTCTAATTTCAGTAAAAAAATTTAAAATCCTTTTACCCCTCAGCCCAAGGCAAAAAGTTAATTTCTGGCATCCTGCGCAAACTGACCCTTTTTGCAAGAATAAAACGAATTTTAGCACTTTTTTGGCGAATCATGTTGAATGCTTCTGGAGAACTTGTACTTAAAAATACATCTGCCTTTCGTAAATCTTTAGAAGAGTGGACCTCCATCACAGTAACTCTTAAGTCTTCTTTACTATGCTCAGAACACAAAATATGATACAAAACTTGAGCGATCTCCTGATGAATCAAATGTTCTAACTTTTTTCTACGCTGATCTTTTTGGTCAACAAACATGCTATTCCTTATAAACCCTTTCAAGACAATGGAACTTCGTAAGTATTTTTACTATGCGTTCTGCTGGGATGAGATTCTTTTAAACAAAAACTCAGTATGAATGCTATCACAAAAAATACATAAATAGCAAGGCACCCCATTTGATAATTGTACAATGTGTACAACGGATGATTTTCCTGATATTGTCCGTCCCAAGATAATTGAATACAGTATCCTACGATAGGATTATGAAGGGCACCACTTAACATTAAGATTGCGTTAATCATACCAACAGAAAGTCCTGCAAGACGACTTGGGCCACTTTCAGATCCGGTAACAAAAACAAGAATTTGCCCTCCTGAAAAAAATCCAAAAGCAAAAAGGTAAAAAGCAGCAATCCAAAAAGAAACACAAGGTCCAAAAAATATCAAACTGCTTAATCCTAAAACACACGTTGCGGATAATTTTAGAAAAAATACTCGTTTTTTAAAAAAATCAGATAAAAAGAAAGCAAAGGAGCTCCGCAACTAGAACCAACAGCCACTAATGCAGAAAGTTTGCTAGCTTGTTTAACAGGAATTCCCAACCACCGTTCTATAAACCCAATGGAAAATGTGTCACTAAAAACAGAAAGAGTAAGGTACAAAGCATATCCATAAGCTCCTAAAATCCATATAGATCTTCTTTTTGCAACACAAAGAAATTCTGCGCGAATTTTTTTCCAATTCCATTGAGATATGGCAGGAACAAAAACATCTTTTGGACCGTTTTTTCCTATCCCCCATACTAAAGCCGCTAAAATTAATCCTATACAGCTAAGAAACAGGATAATTTTTTTCCAAACGTAAGTTTCATTGTGCGATGAGCTATTCATCCACTGTACCATTAAGGGAAGGCCAAAATTTGCACACGCTCCTCCAATTTTTCCGATCGCTGACAATAACCCTACAATGAACGCCAAATAGGTTGGCTTAAACCACAAGGTATTCATTCGAATACTTCCCACAAACGATACTGCTGCTCCTGCTCCGATAAGGCTGCGAGCAATAATAGCCATAGAAAAATTTTGAGAAAACCCAAACAAAAACGCCCCTGTAATACAGGTAAGCATCCCAACACGCAAAACTTTTTTAGGGCCAAATAAATCAAGGAACATCCCTATAGGAATTTGTAAAGAAGCGTAAGTCCAATAATAAACAGAAGAAAAAATTCCCAAGGTTTGTGCATCAATACGAAACTCTTCCATCAGTTGAGGTGCTAATGCATTAGGAGAGCTGCGTAAAAAAAATTGAAACCCATAAAACAAACTGGTAAACAACCAAACCCAAAGTGCATAAAGATGAAATTTATGATGGTGATTTTTTTGCATTTTTATGCCCTCCTTAAACAACAGCTTAGACCATTATAAGAAAAAATCTCAAAAGATCAAAATCCCTTATATTCTAATCACATTGGTTTGCCTTAAAAATAAAGAATGATTGTAAAAAAAAGTACTAAAATATTGTGTATGTTTGTAGTAGATTTTTTCTAAAAAAATCTTTACAATGGGTGTTAGATTTTCATTTAATATATTAAATCATTGAAATCAGAGTTGCATATTGCCATCATTATGGATGGTAACGGTCGTTGGGCGGAAGCTCAAGGGTTAGACCGGTCTGTTGGGCATGTAAAAGGTGCAGAAACTTTACGAAATGTTATAATAGCTGCACTAGAAAATTCAGTGCGATATTTGACGGTTTATGGGTTTTCTACAGAAAATTGGAAACGACCTTTGCAAGAGGTAGGGACTATTTTTAGTATTTTTCAAGATTACTTAAAAAATGAAACCACTAGGCTTCATGAAGAAGGGGTGTGCCTTCGTATTTTAGGAGACAAAACACGCTTTAGCAGCTCGTTGCAGGATTTGATTCAATGGGCTCAAGATCTGACGGTAGATAATGATCGTCTTGGGCTTCAGGTTGCTATGAATTACGGGTCTCGTTTAGAAATCGTTAGTGCTGTTAAGGTGTTAGCAGAAAAATGTACAAAACAAGAAATGGGGGTAGACGACATTACTTGTGAGGCTTTTTCAAGAGTTTTAGAAACTGCTCCTTGGCCTGATCCAGACCTTTTGATTCGTACCGGGGGAGAAGTTCGTTTGAGTAACTATTTGTTATGGCAGCTAAGCTATTCTGAACTTCTGTTTTTAGATACGTATTGGCCAGATTTTACAAAAGAACATTTGGCTCAAGCAATTTCCACTTACCAACAACGCCATCGACGGTATGGCAATTTATTATGAGGCACTAGATCGTTGTCTTCCCAAGAATCTTTATCCCATTATCGTGTTTTAGCGCGCAAGTATCGTCCAAACTTTTTTAAAGAGGTGGTTGGGCAATACCCTTTTGTAGAAATGATTCAAAACGCGTTAAGTCAACCCAAGATTCCAGGAGGGATTTTGTTAACTGGAACGCGCGGTATAGGAAAAACAACCCTGGCAAGGTTAATTGCAAAAACTTTAACATGTCATAAACTTGATAATCAGCGAAGCATTTCTCCCTTAGAGCCGTGCGGTCTGTGCGCTTCTTGCCAAAGTTGTTCTTTGGATACACATCTTGATATTCAAGAAATTGACGCTGCTAGTCACACAGGGGTGGATGATATTCGTGGCTTATTGGAAAGCTGCCATTACCGCTCTTTAAGTGGAGCTTCTTATAGAGTGTATATTATTGATGAAGTACATATGCTTTCTAAAAGTGCTTTTAATGCGCTTCTTAAAACCTTGGAAGAACCTCCGCTTCATGTAAGTTTTATTTTTGCTACTACAGAAGCTCATAAAATTCCAAAAACTATTATTTCTCGATGTCAGCAGTTTTATTTAAGACGACTAGAAGACCAAGAGCTAAAGTCGTATCTAAAAACTATTTGCTTAAAAGAGAACATTTCTTGTCAAGATGCTGTGTATGATTTATTGGTTCAACATGCAGAAGGAAGCATTCGAGATGCGTTTTCTTTACTAGAGCGAGCAATTCTTTTAGCTGGAAAAGAGTTAAAAGAATCGGTAATAAGAAAAATGTTGGGGCTTCCTCAATACGCTCAAGTCCATGAAACATTACGTCTTTTAGGAAAACAAGATATCTCTGCTTTATTGGTCCATGTGCAGCAGCTTTATTATGAAGGGGTGGACCCAAGACGGTTGTTAGAACAAATTGCCCAAGGGTTGTACCGTATTGTTTTAGAACAGTTTTCTGCAAGAAATCGATCTCAGGAAGATTGGGCATCGCTGACTTCTTATTTTGGAATTTCGGATATTACGGCGTTATGGCAGTGTATTGTCCAAGGGTTTGAAGAATTAGAAAAAAGTATGTTTCCCTTTATTTCATTAGAGATGCTTTTGATTCGTATGGCCCACATGAAAAGCTTACCAAATTTGGAGCACATTTTAGATGTATGGAGTGGCCATGCGCTTAGCCAAGCACAGATATCTGATTCCAACGTTCAATCCGATAGTTCTGATAAAAAATCCGATAGAAAAAAACGATGGCCAGTCAAGAAGATTTTCGTGACTTTCTTCATTTTCTAAGTCAGCAACGAGAAGATTTGTTAGGAGCGCAACTGATGAAGAATACAAATTTTTTCAAAGGGAATGAGAATGAAATTTATTTGTATTGGCTACATGAAAAATCTCCAGAAGCTCAGTGGATTACACGTGTAGCAGAAGCAGTTTCTCGTTGGGCTGGTAAAAAGATATCTGTTTATGTTCAAGCCCCAGAAGATTCGACAGTAAGTTGGGAAAGTCAAGAACTACGTCAAAAAACTCAACAAACAGAACAACTTCTAAAGCATCCATTGGTACAAAAAATGCAAAGTGTCTTTCCCGGGCTAAAAGACGAATAAGTAAGTTCCGTGCGTGTACAGTAGTAGACGCTAAAAAATATAACTGGTGTTGTTTTGTGGTCCACCTTTAAGAAATTTAGAAAAAATAAAGATAGACCTTAGCTTAGGAGAGAGCTATAAAAAACGAAGATTTGAGCAATCTTCACTTTCTTACCTAAACAAAGTCCCAATTTTTATTCTTAATTTTTTTTATAGAAGTAAATAATTATTGCTTTTTAAATTATTATTCCTCTTCGGTTTCGGTACTTTCTGCATTTTGTTCGTCAATAGAGCTCATACTTTTTCTATATTTGTCCAAAATATATTGAGAGACCTATTAAGTGCATTGATGTATCGAGAAACCTTATTATCTTTGTTTCCTTCGTTTTTAGTGTGTTCTGCACACTCTTGAGCGATTTTAGTTTTTTCTATCTCAGAAAGGATAGGTCGTTTTGGAAAATCCATTGCTTGTTCTATAGCAGAAATAACTTTTTTCTTCAGAGCTGTTAGATCTTTAACGTTTAAATAATCAAGGTTTTGTTGAGGTATTTTTTTCGCATTTTCATAAAGATCTTTTAATATGTTTTTCAGTATTGTTATATGATCTGATCTATACTGCATTCTTTCCTTTAAGGCAACAGAATCTTTTTTATTCTCGATAAAATTTTCAAAATTTATCAACGGAAGATTTCTTTTTTCATCAAACGTTTTCTCTAGAACTTCTTTTATTTCAATTAGTTCGGGGGATTTGGCTCGATCTGCAGAACATACATAAGCGCTTAACAGGCATAAAATTAAATAAAATTTTTTCATTATAAAATTGATTTTAGTGAATCACTTTGTTATTGTAAAATAAAAAAATTAATTTATTATAAATATTTTTACACTTCATTAGATTGTGATACTACATTATGTTTTTATCATTAAATACAAGTATTTCGTTCATATTAATTTTTTTTATGCATGAATTTAATTGAATTGAAAAAAGTAATATCCTTTATTATTTAATTTTCCTCTACACTGTACTGTTTTAGTACAGTGTTCAGCACAAAATTTATCACATATTCAAAATTTTTCGGTGGTTTAGTTTAGGTAAAGAAGTATGATAGAATCTGTCAATTGGCTTAGAAAAGAGGTGGGGTATGCAATTTATTAATTTAAAAGCTCAATTAGAGCGGTTGCGTTCTGATATTGATAGCGCGATTAAGCGTGTTTTAGATCACGGAATTTTCATCATGGGACCTGAAGTTTATGAACTGGAAAAACAACTAGAAAATTTTTGTGATGTTAAGCATGCCATTACGTGTTCTAACGGAACTGACGCATTAAACCTAGGATTGATGGCATATCAGGTAGGACCAGGAGATGCTGTTTTCGTTCCATCTTTTACCTTTGCTGCTACTGCTGAAGTCGTCGCGTGGAGGGGGGCGGTTCCGGTATTTATTGATGTTCTAGAATCCAGCTATAATATGGATCCGCAAAGCCTCGAGCAAGGAATCTCTCACGCTAAACGCTTAGGATTAACGCCAAAAGGAATTATTCCTGTAGACTTATTTGGTCACCCGGCAGATTATGATGAAATTCAAGCAATAGCAACGGCACATCGTTTATGGATTATTGCAGATGCTGCACAAAGTTTTGGCGCAACATACAAAACAAAAAAAGTAGGAACTATTGGTGATATTGCCACAACCAGTTTTTTTCCTGCAAAACCATTAGGATGCTACGGAGACGGTGGAGCAGTTTTCACCAACGACGACGATCTTGCTTCCATTATTAGGTCGTTGCGTGTACACGGACAAGGAAAAGAAAAATACGACAACGTACGTATCGGAGTAAATTGCCGTTTAGATACTATTCAAGCAGCAATTTTGATAGAAAAAATGAAAGTTTTTCCTGATGAGCTAATGACGCGTCAAAAGATTGCAGACGCTTACCAGCAAGGGATGCAGGATATTTTACACGTTCCTGTTTGCCATAGAGAAGCTACATCTTCTTGGGCTCAGTACACAGTGCGTTTACCTGATGAAGTTTGTCGCAGTACGCTTATGAAAAGGCTGAAAGATGTAGAAATCCCTAGCGTGATATATTACGAAAAACCTTTGCATCTTCAAAGTGCCTATAAAAATTATCCTACAGCAACGGGGGAGAGTTTACCTCAATGCGAAGCGCTATCTAAAAATGTATTAAGTCTGCCTATGAGTGGGTATATGGATGAAGCAGATCGCGTTATTCAAGCGATAAAAAAATGTGTTTGCTGAAGGGGGGATGAAAAGAAGCACCTAGAAAATAGTGTTGGGCCAAACAAACATTCAGATGTTCTTGAATGTTTCTGAATCTTTGCGTATCTTAGCAACATGGGAACTTACTTTGGACGGTTAATCCCCACCTTTTCATAAAATTTACATAAAATCATATTTACGCATATGGTCTAAAGAAGAAACAAATATTATTTTAGCGTCTTTTAGATGGATTTTATGCGTAAATATAGTCTTTACTTGTATCTAAAAACTCCTTCAATACACCAGAATCTAATTCAAACTAATACTATATACTCATGCTAAATGAAATTGTTTAAAAGTTTAATTTATATGTGTTAATAATTTTTCTTATGCAAAGATTTCTGACAGAAGAAGATCGTGTTGCGTTAAGAACGCAGCATCTGCAAGAAAAGACCGACGCGTAGCAAATAGGATTAAGGCAGTTTTGTTGTCCGACAAAGGGTGGAGCTATCGTCAAATTGCTAAGGCTCTTTTGATTGACGATCAGTCGAGGAGTATAAGAAAGATCAAAAGTTAATGGTGTAAAGCAAGGGCTCTGTGAGCAAGCGGAATATTTCACAAACAGCAGAACTTATCGCACATTTGGAAAGCCATAACGTATATGAAAGCAAGCGATATTTGCGGATTATGTTCTTGAATCCTATGGCTGCCAAGACAAGACGTTGCACGCCCATAATTTTTCATTTAAAAAGCCAGAAAGACTGCCCGCAAAGGCAGCCAAGCAGGAAGCCTTTTATTCAATAGTGATGACACACTGCCGGAGGATGAACCTGATGGGAGCCCTTGGATTTGACGGGTGGTATCCTTAGAAACCTTGTGGAGGTTTTTTGATCAGCTTAAAGACGCTTATCCAAAGGCGCCTAGCATTCCCCTGATCTTGGATCAAGACCCTACAAGCAAAGACACCCAAAAAGCAGCAAAAGAAATGGGGGATTGAGGTGCATTATTTTCCACCCCCACAACAAGCTCCCCATCGAAGAATGAATATGTGCGCAATAATCGATTTTTCGTCTCTGCCAAAGAGTTTGGCAAGAGTATACTGCATTTTTTCGACCAAACCGGGGACAAGATCGCCATGGATCTTGTCGAGCGCGCCAATGACAATTTTCAACGCATTAGTCCAACACTTTCAGTTTGATTTAGTATATGTATGCTTTTGAAGCTACCTATAAAAACCTGAATCATCTCACGCAGAAAAACGATCTGCATTTTGGAAAAACTTCATAAGTATAGGGATTTTATTCAGCTCTATCATTTTTATCGATGAAAGCGGATTTGCTTATGACAGGCCAAGAACTCGTGGTTTCCTAAATGAGTTTTTTGTTTTGGAACCCATGACGGAGGGTAAAAAGCAGAACCAGCGTAATTGGTGTGGTATTAAATAGGGAGCCTCTTACTGTGAGATTGGTTTAAAATACTCTTAACGCAGCTATTTTTGACGATTGGGTAAAAGTGTACTTGTCATAGATTTCCATTTTTCATAAGGGGAAAAAGACGAAAAAATTCTGGAAAAGGCTGGACACGAAATTAATTTATTTATCGCTATTCCAGATCTTATAGTGACTACAATTATAAATATTTTATATTGTTCGCACTGTATTACTTCACTTTTATGTTGGGTCCGCTATAATCCAAAACAAAGATTTGTCTTGGAATACAATCCATTACCGATACTGCGTGTACAAAAGCGGAATCAGCAATTTAAATCAATAACGGTGAGAAATAAAAACAGTATTACATATTGAACATGTTGTAATCCCATTTTTTAAAACCGTTGCTAGTATAAAAATCTTTAAGAAATTTTAATTGTTTAATATTATAATCATCAAGATGAGTTAAATAAAAAAATAATGATGATGAAAAAAATTTTTAGCTTTTTATTTTTAAATATCGCATTCGTCTATGCTCAAAAAGAAAGCGTAGAGGAATTAAAAAATCAAATACAGTATAGAAAAGAGACTCTACTTGAAGGGGGGGCACTCAATAAAAACACTCCTAGTTTCGATCAAAGCTCTCAAATAGAGGAAAAAATTTCTGAATTAGCTTCATTTTTAGGGGGAATGGACTATAAGAGTCTTGAATCGGAAAAACAAAAGATCGAAGAAAAAATTTTAGATACGGTAAAAAAGATAATTGAGATTAACAAAGGTTCCGTGGAAAATTGGTGTAAAAAAGTTTCTCTAAACAAATACGAAACTCTGTCTTCTAAAGAAGAATACATAAAACAATCTTTAAAAAATGAATTTTTGTTCACAAAAATTCAAGAAAATATATCTTTTTATCTAAACAATGCGAAAGAACATTCGGAAAACTCAGAAGGAGGAAAAGAAACTGAAAGCACTGTTAAAAGTTTAGAAAAAAAAGCAAGTTTTTTTCAAGAATTGAAAGATTTATTGACTGAAGAATATAAAAACAAACTTTCTGCATTTACTTTAAAAAATCAGATACAAAATTACAAAAGAAAAGATTCAGAAAGTGTGAACAATTTTAAAAAAATTACTGACTTAGAAAACGATTGGCGATTAAGAAACGCGTGGAACCAAAGAAATCTCGAAGTTGTAGATGGAAAAATTGTTGAAAAAACTGATTTAGGTAAATTAGAACTGGAAAGTGCAGAAGAATTGGGTAAGGACACAAGAAAATTAAAAGTTCCCGAAGATCTAAAAAAAATTTCGCATATCGAAGACAAAAATGGAAAAAATATGCGTTTAACATTTCAGGAATGAGTGTTAGTTAAATTTCAATAAAAGCAGAATAATTTAATAAAAAAGAATAAAAATAAAAATTAGTAAATGATCATTTACTAATTTTTTTTGTATTATAAATTTCTGAAATCTTTTGTCTATTAAGATGGATTTGAGCTCTTCCCTTAATTTAAGGAAAAATCACTGAAAAGCAAGACTTCTTGACCTTTTGTTGGATTTTTTCTAAATTTAAATCCTGTGTATTTTTTAAACGGGCAGATGGTAAAAAATTCTGGTATTCCCTTTGACATTCAAGATGAGTGGAACTCATTAGTTTCAGAAATTCGAATGCATAACCGTTTATATTACGAAGAAGATCTTCCCCTTATTTCTGATGAAGATTATGATGCGTTGTATCAGCGGTTAGTGCAACTAGAAAGTCGCTTTCCTGAGCTAATAAACGAAGAAAGTCCTACACAAAAAATTCATGTGCAGTTACAAGATGATGCAGAAGAAGTTACTCATTTATTTCCTTTATATTCTTTAGATAGTGTGTATACCTTTGAAGAAGTTGAACAATTTGTAACCCGAACATCTAAAGCTCAGGAAAAAGAAAAAATTTGCTACGTTGTTGAAGGAAAAATTGATGGATTGACTTTAGCGCTCCATTATAAAAAAGGAAGACTAGTTTCTGCTGCAACGCGGGGAAATGGTAAAGTCGGAGAAAATGTTACAAAGCACATAGTGCATATCAGCAATATTCCTTTTGAGATCACCTTTGATTCCATTCCAGAGGATTTAGAAATAAGGGGAGAGGTGTACATTGAATCACGTGATTTTGAAGCTTTTAATCAGTATCGGTATAAAAAAGGAGAAACTTGCTTTTCTAATCCAAGAAATGCTGCCGCAGGAGCTTTGCGCCATTTGGACCCTGCGCACACAATGCACAGAGGATTAAAATTTGCTGTTCATGGAGTTTGGCCTCAAATTGAATCTTCGTACAGTAATGCCATGAAATTACTAAAATCATTGGGATTTTATATGCCTCTATCTTGCGGTTTTGGAAAAACAGCAAAAGAGTTACTGAAATATTTTGAGGAAATCTCACTAGAAAGAGAGTCTTTAGATTACCAAATAGACGGACTTGTTTATAAAGTAGATGATTGGGAACACAGCAATCATCTAGGATATCGCGCAAAAAGTCCTCGTTTTGCCATTGCGCATAAGTTTCCTGCACAAAGCAGTATTACAGTGCTTGAAGATATTCAAATTCAGGTAGGACGCACAGGAATATTAACGCCAGTGGCGATTTTGTCTCCTGTTTTATTGGGGGGGGTTCAGATCACGCGTGCAACTTTACATAACGAAGATGAGATTCTAAAAAAAGATTTTCGAATAGGGGATCGGGTACGCATTCAAAGAGCAGGAGACGTCATTCCTCAAGTCTGTGAGGTGGTCTATCCTAAATACAGAAACAATTCTTCTGAAGACAATGGAAGATTTGTTTTTCCTTCCTCTTGTCCAGCGTGCGAAGGTTCTGTGATACGTTTAAAAGGAGAGTCAGCATGGCGATGTATTTCTGGATTAAAGTGTCCTGCTCAAAAAATTTGGTCTCTTTATCATTTCGTTTCTAAGGAAGGTATGGACATTCAAGGATTGGGACCGCAAAACGTTCGTGCATTGTATCAAGCAGGAATCTTAACAGAGCTAGTAGATCTTTTTACTTTATCTCAGCACAAAGAATATTGGCTAACGTTAGAAGGATGGAGGGAAAAATCCGTTGAAGGAGTTCTGCGATCTATTGAGCATCGACGTAATAATATTTCAGCAGAATCATTTTTTTACGCCTTAAGTATTCCGCACGTAGGAAAGGTTACAGCAGCACTTTTGGCAAAAAATTTTTCTCCTGAAACATTAATTACGATGCCAAAAGAGGTACTACAAGAAATATTAATCACAATGCAAGGAATAGGGGCTGTATTAGCTGAATCTATTGCGAATTTTTTTTATCACAACTCTTTACAAATTCAAAAAATTTTAGCTTATCTTTCTTTTAAAAAAAATGAAAAAATTCAAGTTTTTTTACCCTTGCAGGGGAAAAAAGTCGTTTTCACTGGGCATTTTCAGCACGGAACTCGTCAGAATTTTGAAAAAGAAGCAGAGCGGTTTGGTGCAGCAATTGGAAGTCAGGTTTCTAAAAATACACACTATCTAGTAGTGGGAGAAAAACCCGGATCAAAATATGCACGAGCAAAAGAGTTGAAAATTCAAACCCTCACAGAAGAAGAGTGGATGGCATTTTTGCAAACCTTTTTATCTTAAGCTTGGTGGGGTTTTGTTCTGGAAAAAATTGTTGTCCGTTTTGAGAAAAGAAAAAATACACTCGAAACAGCATAAAAAGATATATAAAAAAATTAAAAATGCGATATTAAAATAGTAAAAACTTGCTTAGAAACAAAACGTGCGAAAAGTTTCTCTAAATGGGGATAATCACTATAGACATTCTCAAAAAAAATGTTAGAATCAGGAGAGATTATAAATTGCGGATATGGTGAAATTGGTAGACACGCCAGATTTAGGTTCTGGTGGCTTGTGCCTTGGGGGTTCGAGTCCCTTTATCCGCACCAATTGAAAAGTTAAGGAAAATTACATGCTAGAAAAGAAAGTACAAGAGATACGTTCTGTTGTTTTAGATGGGATATCTATCCAGGAGGGGCTTAACGAAGAAACTAAAAAAATTGCTTCAAAGCAAAAAGTTCCAGGGTTTAGGTTGGGCATGGTGCCTTTGGATATTCTTTTTGGTATGTATAGGGAAAATATTGTCTCATCAGTTCTCGATCGAGTTTTGAAAGAAAAAATTAAGGAGTTACCAGAATATCAAGAAGCCTTTAGGTATTCTGTTGATTTTGATGAGTCTGTTCAGGTTGAAATGGGGGTTCCTTCAGATATTTCAGTACAGGTTACATTTGCTTATTCTTCACACTTTTCAGAAATAGAGTGGTCAGAGTTTGCGTTGCCGGTTTTAGATGATGATATTTCGCCAGAAAACGTTCATACTTTTGTAGGAAGATATCTTAAGCAGTTTAATCGTTCCGAGCCTCTTGATGTTCCAAGACCTTCAGAGCTTGGGGATACTCTTCGTCTTCGAATCACTATAAAGTCTGATGGTCAAGAGCGTACTTCTGTTTTAAATGTTTTACTGTCAAGTGAAAATTTTCCAGAGGACGCGGGAATTGAAGATTTTATTGGGATTGAGTCCGGACACACTATCAGTCAACGCGTAAAGGTTCCAAAGTCTTTTTCACAAGTGCCCCTTGCAGGGAAAAAGGTAAATTTTTCTTTGGTAGTAGAAGAAGTGCGGCGTACGGTTGCTTGCGAAATGGATGACGATAGTGCGAAATATGTCGTTGGGTGTACTCTTGAAACGTTGTTAGATCGGGCGAAGTTGCTTTTAAAGAAGTTTGTTCAAAAACTTTCCTACGAAGTTCAGAAAAATTGTTTGGAAGTGAAAATTTTTAATATAAAAGACGTTTCTGTTTCAGACATGTTAAGAAAGCACCGTGAATTAGAGTTGCGGAAAGAATACACGGGAAATTCAGCTTTTGAAAACCTGGTTCCAAAGGATCAGCAGTCAGGGTGGTTTGGGGAAATCGCACAAGGGATATTGTTAACAGAGATGTTTATAAAAGATTATTGTTCTAAGCATCCTGAAGCTTGTGAATACAGTTCACAGGATGTTGTGAATTTTTTGGAAAATTTAGGAAATTCTAAGGGGGTTTCTCCCGATCAATTGGTGCGTAAATACTTAAAGGATAGAAATTTTCACGTTTCTGTAAATGATGCAATTCGGTATGAAAAAGTGATAAGGGATATTATTGGGCGTTGTGCTCTTCAGGATCCGAAAGATGTTGTGAGCTCTTTATGGAAAGAAGCTTCATTAAATCAGAAAAAGTATGCAGAGCTTTTTGGAAAGTTTTTGGAAGATGTTTCTGTTTCCGATTATATTCAAAAAATTTCTTTGAAAGAAGTAGATCTGCGTGGCGCCCCCGATGCGCGGAGTAAAGATATTATTGAAAACGACGAGGCGGTTGATCAAGGTGAAATGAGCGAATCTAGTAAACCAGAACAAGAAACAAATTCTTTACAGAAAGAAGATGTGCTTCAAACGGATCAAGAAAATTCACAGAAGTAGTAAAAAGATAAAGGGGTGTTGCACAAATATTCATTAATAAAATCGAAAATAGTATAGTAACAAAGAAAGCAAGGAGATGTGGTTGGAAATGAGTTATTTGGTTCCTATGGTAGTAGAACAAAGCGGAAGAGGAGAAAGGGCTTATGATATCTATTCTCGTTTGCTTAAAGAGCGTATTGTTTTTCTCACGGGACCTATAGAAGACCATAGCGCTTCTCTTATTTGTGCACAGTTGTTGTTTCTAGAGTCAGAATCACCGGGGAAAGATATATTCTTGTACATAAACTCTCCGGGGGGAGTAATAACTTCTGCTTTTAGTATTCATGATACAATGCAGTATATTCGGTCAGATGTGGTTACCGTGTGTTTAGGGCAAGCATGTTCTGCAGGATCTTTTTTATTAGCAGCAGGAAAAAAAGGAAAACGCTACATTCTTCCTAATGCTCGAGTGATGATTCATCAGCCTTCTGGTGGCGCGCAAGGACAAGCCACAGATATTGAAATTCATGTTAAGGAGATTCTTTATCTAAAAAGACTTTTAAATCAACTGTACTCTGAGTATACAGGAAAAACTTTAGAAGAGGTAACTTCTGCTATGGAAAGAGACAACTTTATGTCTGCTAAGGGAGCTATAGATTTTGGTCTTGTTGACCATATCATGGAACCCGGTATGAGGCCGGATAATCAATAAAGGTTTTAATTTGCCCTTTGCGAGGATGTTTTCTTTAGGGCTTTATGGCATAATAGAATAAATGTATAACAGAAGGGAGCACTAGATGGATAAAAAAAATGGGGTAGAGACAGAAACCATTTTGCGTTGTTCTTTTTGTGGAAAGAGCCAATACGAAGTGCAAAAGTTGATTGCTGGTCCTACAGTTTTTATTTGTAACGAGTGTATTGAATTATGTAACGACATTTTGAAAGAAGAAAATCGAAGAAATCGCTTTTCGAGCGCTGGAGATAACAAGAATAAAATTCCTGTTCCATGGGACATCAAAGCAACTTTAGATGAGTATGTTATCGGCCAAACAAAAGCAAAGCGTGTGCTTTCTGTTGCTATGTACAATCATTATAAGAGAATTGAGCACGAAAATCTTTCAGGGAGTGATGTAAGGATTTCTAAGTCTAATATCTTAATGGTAGGGTCTACTGGATGTGGAAAAACTTTGTTAGCAGAAACGTTGGCAAAAACTTTAGACGTTCCTTTCATTGTTGCAGATGCTACTGCTTTGACAGAGGCTGGATACGTAGGGGAAGATGTAGAAAACATTGTTCAAAAATTACTTCAGAATGCAGATTATGATGTTGAAAAAGCGCAAAAAGGAATTATTTACATCGACGAGATCGATAAAATTGCTAGAAAAGGAGATAATCCTTCTATAAGTAGAGATGTTTCTGGAGAAGGTGTTCAGCAAGCACTGTTAAAGCTTATCGAAGGCACAAAAGCTCTGGTTCCTCCGTTAGGTGGGCGTAAGCATCCGCAGCAAGAGTTTGTTCAGGTCGATACTTCAGAAATTCTGTTTATTTGTGGAGGAGCGTTTTCAGGATTAGATAAGATCATTTTAAAGCGTCTAAAAGGGCAATCCATTGGATTTTTGTCTCAATCTAATCAAGAGCAATTTGATTCTCAGGATATATTAAGTCATATTCAAACAAAAGATTTGGTAGATTATGGAATGATCCCTGAGTTTATTGGACGTCTTCCTGTTATCGTCTCTCTGGAAGATTTGGACGAGGAAGCTTTAATTAAAGTTTTAACCGAACCTAAAAACGCTTTGATTAAGCAGTATAAAAAGTTATTTGCTATGGAAGGGGTAGAACTGACTGTAACAAATGGCGCGCTTAGGTCTGTGGCTAAAGAAAGTTTAAGACTAAAAAGCGGTGCAAGAGGTCTTCGCGCCATTTTGGAAAAAGCTCTTCAAGATACTATGTATGATATACCTTCTCTTCAAGGGCTAAAAGAAGTCATGGTAGATGAAAAAGTTATTTTAGAAGGAAGCGCCCCTTTGATGACATACAAAATAGAAAAAAACCAAAAAGTATACTAAAAAGAGTGATTTTAACTCTTTGTTTTTGTCGAGCGAAGATAGACTTTTTTCTAAATGCGTTCGATAAGTTTGTAATTTTTTAAAAGCTTTTTTTGTTTGGTGCTGACGTTAAATCCTGCACAAGTGAAACATGCAAGATGGAGGCTTTAAGGATTTTTACTCCCCCCGGCATAAATCCATCTCCGTTGAGGTGAAAAAGGGGAAGATCTTGGATAAACAATGCGATTTTTCCAAAATGCTTGCCAAGTATTTGGGCAATACCATCCAAAAATTCCATAGCAGCCTGAAAGAAGGTACCGATCCAGAGCTTGGGCTAAAAACTGCAGCTCTTTTTGATTTTTAGCGCTTTTGACTTGTTGAATCAGTGCATCTATATTGATATCAGAAATTCCTGCCATATTATAGCTTCCAGCTTTGTCTGCCGAATGGCTGCTGTAAATCAACTCTAACTCTTGTCCTGGAAAACTGCTGGATATTCCCATCATTCCCCAAATCATGTCATAATCAAAAGATGATTTCACTGATTGATAGGCTGCCTGATCTAAAGAAATAATGTTAAGTTCAACTCCTATCAAGGCGGCTCGTGCTTGAAAAAATTGCAGCCATTCGTCTCGCATTGACTTGGGAATGCAAACCTTTACTTGAAGAAAACCTAAAGTCTCATGAAACAATTTACCATTTCTTAATTTCCATCCTCCTTCTTTTAAAAAAGAAAGCGCAGCTTTGCTGCGTTGATGCCACGTTCCTGGTAACTGCGTAAAATATTCAGCGGGCTGTGTCCAGGTTTCTTCTGGAGCGTTAAACGATTTTAAAATTCTTTTTACCTCAAAAGAAGCACTGCCTTTGGCCATACAGGAAGTATTTTGAAAAAATGAACAAATTCTTTTGTATTTTTTATAAAAAAATTTTTGATTTAGTGTATCAAAATCTAGCAAAAGACTTAATGCCCAACGCACGCGAATATCTTGAAATATTGGTTTTCGCGTATTAAACAAAAGTCCAGTAATGGGAACAGAGTCTTTATAGAAAACTTCTTGTTTTTTAACAATTCCTTGAGTAACTTCATTGAAATTATACCCATTCATCCAGCGTTTTGCACTGCGCTCAAAAAAGCAGTGAAGTTCTCCTTTTTTAAACGCTTCAAACATACTGTCATCTTCTTTGAAGTAAATGTATTTGATCGTAGAAAATCGGTACATATCTTTTCCACAAGAACGATTTGCTCCCCACCACTGAGGAACCTTTTGAAAACGAACAAACTCCCCTTCTTGATGTGCTTCCACCTTGTAAGGTCCGCACCCCACGGGAATCTTGGGAACACCGTGCTGATAAACAGATTTTGGAAGAACTACCATTTCTGAAATAGTTAAAGCAGCCTCTTGGGGAGCATTTTTTTCTAAATAAAATACTACTCCAGACAATTTTTTTCCAGACTGAATCAATGGGTAAGAAACAAGCTCTGCTTTAGAAATTCCAGAAAAATATGATTTAAATATAGAAGAATTTTTAGTTAAAAAATAAAAACTAAAAACAACATCTTCTGGAAGAACTGCAGCACCATTATGAAACTTTGCGTCACTATCAATCCAAAAAACCACACGATCTTTGTAACGCTGTACATGCCGAGCTACATAGCTGTAAGCTATTCCTGGTTCTTGTTCCGAAGGCAAAAAAAGACGCCCATGAAGAAGCTCTACTATTCCTTGGGCGCACACATTACGTTCTTGCCAAAACTCTAGAGTATTAAAAGTGCCCTGAGCGCCCAAACAAAGTTCTTTTCCTTCAGTGATTTTAGAGTCTTTCCAGGGAAAATTGTGTAAAGGCCAAAGAGGAACGCTATCAAAAAAAACCCCCAAAAAGGATTCAATTTTAGCATGATCAGTACAAAAAGAAACTTCCTCAAGTACTAATAAAAAAAAACCTACACAAAAACGCGAAAAAAATTTTAATTTCATCAGATTACTTTATTTTATGCTCTTTAAACATTACATGCTTTCGAATTTTTTTGTCGTACTTCTTCAAGCTTAATTTTTCTTTTTTTGCACCCGTTTTTGTTACATAAAATGTCCCGGTTCCTGCTGTGCTAATCATACGAATTAAGTTGCTTTTTTTTTTTGCCATACCCACTTCCCTCCAACTATACTTGACAAATTCTAACAATTTTTTTTATCGAAGTCCACAGGAATTACATAAAAGATTTCAAAGAATTGAACAAGAAACACCCTTATCGCAGCACTTCAATAAAATTATCAAAAAATGAATTAACGAATACTTCTTCTGTGTAAGTTGCACTAGGCTATGCCCTACATTAAGCCAAGGGCTCAATGAATGGCGCCCAGAAATTTTGCAGACATTTTATCACAGCGTAGGGCAATGGGCTTTGAGTTTGGAAAAAAAAATCTCGATCAAATGACGGGATTTAAAGGTATTTGTCATAATGCTTCAGGGGGAACGCCCCTTTTCTTTTGAGTTTTTTCCACATACGATTTATCGGTAAGCGCTCCATCAGCCTTCACGAGGTGATCCATCACTCTCTCCTTATCATGATCCTTACATTTTGTCAAGTAAAAATCGATTAGATGGTCTTGTATATCAAAGATTGCATGGATCTTAGTGTTTCAACGGCCTAGTTCTCGCTTTTTAGTACAACTGTGTTGATTGGGTATGCAAGATCGTTCATTGAGTGCGAGTTGTCAGCATTACGGGCTAAGATTTCTGACTCTAAACAGTGTGTATGGATTTGAAATTTCCAAAACGTTCTGGAAAATTTTTCCACGACATCTCTGTGTAGATAGGGGTACAAAACAGCTTCCGTAAACTTTTCTTGGGCGGACCTTTTTGTTTTCCAGGAAAAAGATTTTTTATCCTCTCCTACTGGTCATATCGTAACGCATTCTTAAAAAATACAGAAAAAATCAACTTAATCGAGGACGCCCCTTAACAAAACTTAACAAAATTTATGAATAATGAATATGGTTTTTTTAAAAAATATTAAAAACCTATTTGTACTTGTTAAATGTAAAATTTTAAATTCTTATTACATTGATACACCTGAAAAATCAAAAAGTTTTTGACAAAAATATTTAATAGAGGTGA
>NZ_BAUP01000091.1:0-4209 GCF_000648275.1 Holospora elegans E1
TTTCAATAGAGATTTTAGGGCTCATTTTACCATTTTACAGTATCATAGACATGATAGAGACTTCTCTAAACGTTTGGTCTGACGCCTGTATAACAAAAGTTATCGATAGTAAAATTTCAGATAAGATCGAAACTTCTTTTTAAGGGGGAAAGAAGATTGTTAGGAGGTAAATGACATGCCCTATTCGAGAGATTTGAGTGACACACAATGGGATGAATAAAATTGTAAAGACGGGCTGTCAGTGGCACTTTTTGCCGCAAGAATAGCCTCCATGGAAAAGTGAGTACAGGTTTGTACATACAAGCAAGACAAGGCGGAATTTGGAAGAAAATGATAAGGGATCTTGTGGAAAAAAACCGGATAAACAATGGACGAAATGCCAATTCGACAATTGACTTACAACGTGCAGAAACAACGGACAAAGCTGTAACAAGAAATTGATAGGGGAAAAAGGTCAAAGGGCGTAAACGCCATAGTCAACTCCATTGAGAAAAAATGGTTTTAAGCTAGGCACATACGTGGAACGACTCATAGTTCTATTAATAACGTATTTAAAAATTGCTCAATAGGACTTTTTTATGTGATCTTAATTATGTAAATAAAATTTTTAATCAACATAAAATGCCATACTTTAGATTTTCTGTCTTCAAAAGTGTTATAGTTTTTTTTTCGTAAGTACATACTTCTATCGTCTTATATTGAGGTTCTAGCACTTTGTCTTGTCCGTCCCATCCAAAAACGAATGGGCGCGTTTCTGAATTAAGGATTTCTGCGCGCACAGTTTGATAAGGAAAAAGAAGCCTTCCCTTCCAACGCGTTAAAGAAAATGGGTTGATGGCACATACCCCTAAAGTGTACGGAAGATCAAAAGATATTCCGCCAGCAGAAGCATAGTACGCTGATTTTCCCATTACAGACGAACATAAAAGACCGTCCCCCATGACCATTGAGGTTACGATCACGTTATCAATACTTATTTTAATTTTTAATGCTTGATATTGACGACGATATAAGCACACGTCATTAAATGCAAAAAAGGATAATATAGGAGACTTTTCCCCCAATATTTTGACAAAAAGTGGAAAATAAGAAAAAGAGATAGATTTTTGAAGAGACATCTCTAGCCTTTCTATATCTGCTTCAAAATTCATAAGGTTACCTACACTTCCAAATTTCAATCCATAAAAAGGCTTTTCTAATTCCCAATACTTATTCAAAGCCATCAACATGAATCCATCCCCTCCAAGAACGACAATAACTTTACATCGCTCTACAGGACATTGTCCCCACCTTTTTATGTAGCGTTCCAAAGAAACGCTTAAGTCAGAACGAGCAAAAAAATGTATTCTTTGCGAATAATCCAAGAGCTCATTTTTAGTATGATAGGTGTTGTTCACTGAATCTTTTCCGTAAAGTTAAAGTGTCCAATATTGGATTTTTTCCCAAGCAAATGGCCGCCAAACTCCTTTTATATCAAAAACATATCCATTTTCTGTTAGCAATGACTTTACTTCAGAACTAAGCATTTCAGTGTACAAAGAATGTGGAACAAGAAGCAAAATCGCATCATAAGGAGGCTGAAAGCAAGACTCAAGAGGAATACCTAAAATATCTTCCACTTCACTGGGCAAAGCGTAGGGATCAAATACTTGAAGAGAATAAAGAGATTGAAGTTCTTGAACAACTTGAATAGCTTTGCTGTTACGCAAATCTGGAACACCTTCTTTAAACGTTAGTCCTAAAACAGCAACGCGACTTCCCTTTGGAAGATGTTTAACTGTTTTAACCATCATATGGGTCATTTCTTCATTTATTTGACGTCCTGCTAAAATTACATTCGATGATACTTTGTGTTGTTTTGCAAAAAAAGAAAGATAGTAAGGGTCTACGCCGATACAATGCCCTCCTACTAAACCAGGGCGAAAAGGTAAAAAATTCCACTTTGTTTCTGCTGCATCTAAAACGTCGTACACAGATATACCTGCTGCTTGACATATTTGGGACATTTCATTCATGCACGCAATATTGATGTCTCTTTGGGTGTTTTCTAAAACCTTTGCTGCTTCAGCAACCTTTATACTTTTTGCTACAAAAATATTATTTCCATTAATACTTCCATACAACCGCTTCATAATATCAGTCACTTCAGTATTTTGTCCTGCGATAACCTTTGTGACAGAAGATAAGTTATGCTGATGATCTCCTGGATTAATACGCTCAGGAGAATATCCCAAAAAGAAATCTTTTCCGCACTTTAGCCCACTTTTTTCTTCCAACCACTGTCCACACAAATCCTGGCTAACCCCAGGGTATACGGTGCTTTCAAAGATTATGATGTTTCCACTACGAAGTATAGGTCCAAGGGTTTGGCAAGCAAGCTTAAGCAGGCTTAAATCTGGTTCCAAAGCTGGTGTTATTGGTGTTGGAACAGTAACAATATAAAGAGACTGTAAGGAAAGATCTTTAGAATCTTGAGTAAATCGAGCATTACACTTGCGTAAGCGCTCTGGAGAAACCTCTCGAGTTCTATCCGTTCCCTCTTTCAACTCTTGAATTCGAGAAGAAGAAATGTCAAATCCCACAACATCAAAGAAAAAAGAAAGTTCCACTGCAAGAGGAAGCCCTACATACCCAAGACCAATAACACCAATAGAAGGGTGATGATGAAATAACATAATTACGCTCCTAAATAAAATTGTTTATACCATGTAACAAAACGCTCTAATCCTTCTGTTAATGAAACTTTTGATGAAAAAACCAAATCCTGGTTATCTAATCCTGCGTGAGTTTTTGGAACATCCATAATATGCGCAGGTTCTTGCTGGACGCGCGCTTTTTTTTGTGTAAGGCGCTCTAATATCTCTAACACTTCCTTAATGCTATGGATATTACTGCTTCCCAAATTAAAAAGTTGATAAAAAGGACAAGAGGGCAATGGTGAGGTGAGTAAACGAGTAACACTGTCGACAATGTCATCAATAAAAGTAAAGCTGCGCCACATATTTCCTTCATTAAACAAAGTTAATGGTTCGTCTTCAAACAATGCTTTCGTAAACAGAAAAATAGCCATATCCGGTCTTCCCCAGGGACCGTATACGGTAAAAAAGCGCAAAGCTGTGCAAGAAAGTTGAAAGGCATGATGATAAGCATATGCGATAAGTTCATTACTTTGTTTTGTGGCAGCGTATAAAGACAATGGATGCCGCACAGAATCTTGAACGGAAAATGGATACTGTGTGTTTCCTCCGTATACAGAAGAGCTGCTAGCATACACAAAATGCTCTAGCTTTTTCCAATTACGACAGGTTTCTATCATATTGACAAATCCAAAAAGGTTTGTCTTTGCATAATCCATGGGGTGCGTTAATCCGTGTCGCACCCCAGCTTGAGCAGCCAAATGAAGCACATGCGTAACATCTGGGTGACGAGCGTTTAAATGCTTCATATCCTCTTGGCAAGCGATATCATATTGGTAAAACATAAAATTAGGGTAATTAGTAAGATGCTCTAATCGTTTTTTTTTAGTTCTACATCATAATAAGCATTCATGTTGTCTATTCCAACAACGATGCTGTCTTTTTTTTGCTTTAATAAAGCTAAAGTTGTATGAAATCCAATAAATCCCGCAACTCCGGTAATAAAAAATTGTTGCATACCTCTCCTTTTTCTTAAAAATAGCTTTGGGAGTATATCATAAAAAAAGTCAGCGGGATATCCGTCTAAAATAAAAAATTAACCAATAGAACTCTATTAATTTTAGAACACTTGTAAAGTTAAAAAATACTTTATGGATTTTTAAATTACGACCCGTCCTCAATTGAGTTGATTTTTTTCGTTGTTTTTTGAGAATTTAATAGAAAATTCAAAAGATATTTTTTATTCAATAAGACGTTATGCGTTGAGGGATGAAGTGGGATAGGATCAAGGATCTTTTACCTGGAAAACCAGGGGCTGTGGGTGTTACAGCAAAAGACAATCAGCCTGTTTTTGAAGGCTGTGTTATACTAATTCCCATTGCTAAATAAGTATATAATGATTGTCTTTTAAAAAAAGAGCAGTATATCATAGGTGTATATTAATTTAGGTTGAATTGGGTGTAATTTTTTTGTTAAAATAAAAGGAAAATGACAAAGAGCTACAGCAACGATTTAAGACAAAGGGGAATAGAATGTTTAGATGCAGGGGGTATATTGAAGTATCGCACTTATT
>NZ_BAUP01000090.1:0-7215 GCF_000648275.1 Holospora elegans E1
AATTTTTTCCACATTTTTTATTATTTGTACCGCAGCCCCCTCGAACAAAACCGCTTTTAAAGAAATTTTAACATTCACAAAATTTACATACAATCTTTTTTAGAGACTTTTAAAAGACTTCCTTTACTGATTCTAATAAAAAGTGTCTTTAGTTAAAGGCTTCGTATGGTTTAGATTATGATTAAAGTTTGACGGATTTTGCTCAAACTCTTTAAAAATAATATAAAAGGGAGTTTGATATAGCTAAATTCAGTATAAAAAGATTACGAAAAATGGAATTGAAATAAGAGATCTGAGCAAGGCAATGTTCTTCTTATATGTTTTGCTTGGGCCCAGTTTTTCTCAATAGGATTGAGATCCGAAGAATAAGGAAGGCAAATAAAGCAAATTATGGCATCTTCTAGCATGCTTTGCACTGCTTTCCCTTTATGGAAAGTAGCATTATCCATAACTACCGCTTTCTTTTGGAAGGTTTGGTAATAAAATCTTCTGCACCCAAAATGTAAAAACCTCTGTATTGACTGAGCAAGATATCAAACCAATTGCAATTGTATTTGCCAATTAAAGCGCCTATGGCATTTGTTCCCACCCCAGTCATGAGAGCCATAACACCGCTTGCCTTTATCAGAGTGCCCATGCGTTCTTGGCATATAGCTAAAAATATCATAAAAAAAACAGGATAGTCCTTAAGATGTTCCTTCTCTTGAAGGGCCTCCCATCTTTTGGAAAAACATTGAGTCCTTTTCGTTTAAGGCAGCGATCATACTCCCCCTCACTTTTTTTCAGATAGTTTAAACGATCGCTGAAATCAAAGAGTAAGAGTTTATCTTTGATCCACCTGAGTCCCCTTGTGAAGTATGAATACAAAGGTGCTCTGACTGTTTTTTTGTAAGCACATTCTTGTGTAAGGCCCGTTATAGAAGCGTATAAAATAGCAACAGCGACAATCGTGATAAGTTTGGAAAGTCTTCCCAAATCTTTCATAGGGGTACTTAAACGGAATAGAGTTTTTGATAGGCAAGGCAATCTGCTCCATATCACGGTTCATAAGGCCAATGACACAGGTGCTGGGTGCAGAGTTTTTTAGGAAGCAGTGCAAAAATATCCTACATTAAAGGGAGTGTGTGCAGATGTTGGATATAGAAACCCCATGGAGGCATTTGTAAGAAATATATTGAATAAAACTATAGCAATCTCAGAGCATATATCTCGAGGATGGGCTATACTTGCTAAAGCGTTGGATTGCCGAAAGAACATTTGCACAGCTAAATCATCTTCGAAGGGTATCTAAAGATTATGAAATTGCCATAGAGATTGCTGAAAACATGATTATGATAGCTCATTCCATGATTCTATTAAGAAGGGTAGCTAAATCATGAATACAGGTTATTAATAGAAGAGCTATAGTTTTCTGTTTTTTTCAAGAATTTTTTTAAATTAGTATTTTTTAGTCTGCGTTTTTTAATAGAAAGTGTTGTGCTAGAATTTATTATTTTTTCGAACTTTATAATTGATTCTTACACAATATAATTATTTTTAAAACAAAAATTACATTCTCAATATTTATTAAATTTTTAATATTTTTTTGTATTTTTGACTTTTTTAGTTTTTTTATTTTTTTGCTTATTACTAAAAATAAAGGCTTGAAAAAAAGCAATATTTTTTATAATAAAAAAATATATGAATAAATGTGTAGGTTTTTCAGGAAAAGGGCGGCTATATCCCCTTTTTTATATAATGAATCGAGAACTAATTTGGAATACTTTAAGTTCCTATCTAGAGATAAGGAATATAGTTTGGTGCAGGTTACTTTGCAATCCAAGAAAGAGTCTGACTTATGCGTGATGATTGAGCATAAGAAAACGCTTACGCTTTCTATAGAAGAGTGCGTCAAACTTTCTGCGGAAATAGAGCCGATTTTAAGAAGCAAGGGGCTCTTAACGGATCAGCAAATTTTGGAAGTTAGTTCTCCTGGGGTGGAACGTCCTTTGGTGACTCCAGATCATTACAAAAGGTATGTAGGTACGCATATATTGGTGGGAATCCAAGGAGGAAAAGGTCAAAAATATGAAGGCGTACTTCAAAACGTGCTGGGAAGTGGTATTGTTTTAGCGCTAAGCCAAGACGATATCCTTTCTGTAGAGTGGTCTTCTATTAAATTTTGTAAACTCGTGTACAAATTTGAGAATCAAAAGGAGACAGAAGAATGAGTGTGTATAATATCGGTCCAGTGTTGCTGAAAGAAATAGAAGGGTTAGCAAAAGAAAAATTTTTAGATAAAGAAGCGTTGTTATCCATCTTTGAGTTGGCTTTTTCTAAAATATATTCAAAGCATTATGGAACTCGAAACGATATTCGAGTTTCTATTCACCCAGAAACTGGAGATATTAACCTTACACGACATCGTTTGATTACTGATGAAGTGACATGTCCTTTTAAGCAAATTCATTCAAAAGATACTTTAAACGCTAAAGGAAAAATTGTTGATGGAGAGTGGGTAGAATCTTTGCCTTTATTAGAATTTTCTCGTTCTGAAGTATCTAGTATTCTTAAGACGTTGCAGCATGAAACTCAAGAGATGGAACGAAAAGCTCAGTACGAAGAATTTAAGTCTCGTGTTGGGGAAATGGTTAGCGTTACAGTAAAACGTCTTGAAGGTCGCAACGTTGTTGTTGATTTGGGGCGCGCAGAGGGGATAATTCTTCGGAGCGAGCTTTTAAAATGGGAAAATTATAGCATCAATGATCGCTTAAAAGCTTATATCTATGCGGTGCGTAGAGAGCAGAAAGGACCTCAAATTTTTCTTTCCCGGACGCATTCAGGCTTTCTTCACGAGCTTTTTGTAAGAGAGGTAGATGAAATCGCTCAGGGGCTGATTGAAATCAAAGGGGTTGTGAGAGACCCAGGAAGTAGAGCAAAAGTTGCGGTTTTTGCTTATAATTTTACCAGCAAGGGGAGGAATTTTTCTCCTGTAGGGACTTGTGTGGGAATTCGCGGAAATCGTGTTAAAGCAATTCAAGAAGAATTAAAGGGAGAGCAAATAGATGTTGTATTGTGGTCTCAAGAAACGCCGGAGTTTATCGTCAATGCGCTGTCTTCCGTAGAAGTTCTTAAGGTTGTGGTGGAAAAAGGAACCAATCAGTACACAGTGGTTGTTCCTGATGGACAAAAAAATCTTGCTATCGGAAGAGAAGGGCAAAACGTTTCATTGGTTTGTAAATTAACAGGAACTAATATTAATATCATGAGCGCTTCTGAAGAACAGAAAAAGCGCTCTCAGGATCTTCAAGAGCGTATGGGGCTTTTTGTTCAGCGTCTTGACCTGGATGAATTTTTGGCGCATTTTTTGGTTCTTCAAGGATTTGAATCTTTGCAAGATATTGTATTTACCTCTCAAGAAGAGCTTATGCAGTTAGAAGGGTTCACTTTGGAAATTGCACAAGAGCTTCGTGCAAGAGCGTTAGAAGCCTTAGAAGAAGAAGAAAAGAATCATAGAAATATGTTTGTTGCACACCAAGGAGATCCAAAATTAATGGAGCTCTGCAGTCCATATATGCTGGAGGCATTGGTAGCTAACAAAATTTTAACGTTAAAAGATTTTTCTGAATTAAGTCTGGAAGAGCTAGAAGATTACTTGAAGGGAGTGCGTCACGGGCTAAGTTCTCAAGCTTTGGGAGATCTTATCATGAAAGCACGAACATTGTGTGCTTAGGTGCTTTAGGGATGTTTCTAAGCTGCAAACGGTATAAACTTTGGGTGAGAACAAGATTTTTCTAAAACCTACGAGAAATTTTAAATAAAATAGGAATGATAAAAAGTGCTCTTTGTTCGACATTTTCCATATCGAGTTTTTGCACATGTTAAAATATTTTTCATTTACGTATCAAAAAAATTTAGAAAATTTCTCGTTTCTCTTCACCTAAAATTCATTCAAGAGCAAGAGAGGCATATTTTATGGATGCCTTTTGGAATTGCAATGGGGATTTATGGGTATACATCTCTTACCTATGAACCAAAAATAAAAACGTATTGTTTGATATTCATCGGGCTATTTGGAAGTGTTTTTAAACTTTTACGAGAAGATCGTATCGTTCTTAGAGCTTTATATTGGGCAGTGCTATGTTTTTCTGTTGGATTTTTAAGAATCTCTGTTTATCCACGCAACACTTTGCTTAAAAAAGAACTAGGTCCTTTTTGGATAAAAGGAAAGGTTGTTTCTATGGATCATACTGCCTCTAATTCTGGAAAAATTTACCCAAGAGTGTGGATAAAAGAGTTACAGTCTTCTAAAGGGGGCCTATCTTTGCCTTGTATTCGGTTGGGAATAAGAACGCTTTGTGAAAAAAATATTACTCCAGGAGACTGGATTAAGGCTAAGGTAAAATTGATACCTTGGGCTAAACCATTGGTCCCTGGTGGGTATGACGCTCAATTTCATCAGTTTTTTCAAGGTGTTTCTGGGTACGGATTTAGTATTTCACCAGTCCAAGTTGTTTCTGGAAAGCGTGGATTTTTAACTCGTTTTCGACACTATCTAACAAAAACCTTCCATGAAAAGTTACCTTATCCGCTAGGAGCTGTGGGAAGTGCTCTAGTTACCGGTGATAAAACTGCTCTTCCTTTAAAACTGCGTGATGATTTTTCTATCTCTGGGCTGTCGCATATTCTTGCTATATCCGGACTTCACCTATCTATTGTAGCTGCAATTTGTTTCTTTATCTTTAAATGGCTGCTTCAGGGGATTCCAAAATTAGGATTAATTATAAGTTTGCAAAGTCTGGCAGGAATATGTTCTTTAATTGCAGGAGGAATGTACGCGTGCATTTCTGGGGCAGGGTATCCAGTGCAGCGATCGTTTATTTTGATGGCAGGAACGTTAACGGGAATGTTTTTAAATCGTTGGCCATCTTCAATAAGAATGTTATCCTTATGTGGTTCAGGGATCTTATTGACAGAACCTCATGCTTGTTTTAGTTTAAGTTTCCAGCTTTCTTTTATTGCAACGGCCAGTTTGATGACTGTTCCTGGTGAATTTTTGAGGAACGCTTTTTCAGAAAAACGTTCCCCAGTTTGGAGACGTTGGAAAAAAAATTTTTTAATGATGAACGTAACTACAATTGCAGCTACTTGTTCTACACTTCCTTGGATTGCATTTTATTTTCATCAGTATTCTTTTCAAAGTATTATCAGTAATATATTTGCTGTAAGTTGGACGAGTTTTTGCGTTATGCCCGTAGGGCTAATTGCACTACTTTCTTTATTAACTCCGTATTCAAAAGAAGCATTTTTTTTATGGGGATTAACGTTAAAAGGATTAGTCAATATTGCTCAAAGCTCCACACATTATTTAAATTTTTTACTATTTTACTGCCCGATGTACAGTCAGTGGATTTTTTTTGCCCAGGTGTTTTGTGTTTTTTGGTGGTTGGTATGGAAAAAGAATTGGCGATGGTGGGGAATAGGTGGACTTGGTGTTTTTACTGGGATCGCGCGATATTGGGCTTTTATTCCCAAAATTTTAGTCACTCAAGAATATATGGGGGTAGTTCAAGAAGAAACGAGTACTCTTTGGATTTCTCAAACTCGAAAAGGAAGGTACGTAATTTCTCAATGGGCGCGAATTTTAAACCTTTCTCATACTTGTAAAGAAAAAGATCTTCAGAATCCTTCCATTAAAGAATTGTTTGAAACAGGAAGAAGACTAAAAATTCAGTATCCAAACGCGATTACTTTTTACCAAAAAGGAAACGGATGGATTCCAGGAATTTTGTCAGATGAAAAACGCCCATGGAGATTTCCATCTAAGGAATGCAGTCATACTTCTGTTGTAAAAAAAAAGCATCGATTCGATTTGAGAAATATAAGAAAGGGGGCAAAAAAGATTAAATCTTTGAAAAAAAAATCTTTGTGGTTTAAGTCTTAATTTTAAAACATTTTTCTTACTTTTGAGTTTTTTTATTAAAACTTATGTTGGCTAGATAATATTTTGTTAATATGGCATGATAGGATAGATTTGGTTCTTTAGGGGAGTTTCCTATTACGTGATACTATCAAGAAGTCTAAAAATCAGGATCAAACAAACAAGATATTTGATAGAATTTGCAGGATTTATGGGGGCGGTAGCGCTATTTCGTCTTTTAGGAGTGCAACGAGCCTCAAGAGTTGCAGGAAAGTTAGCGCAATGGATTGGCCCCCTGCTTCCGGTTCACTGTGTTGGAATGAAAAATTTGATCCAGGTTTTTCCAGACTGGTCTGCGGATCGGCGTAAAGATGTATTAAAAAAAATGTGGTTCCATTGGGGGGCAGTGTGTGGAGAGTATTGCCATTTAGGAGCATTTTCCTTAAAAAAAATTCAAATTGAAGGAAAAGAGGGAATCTCTTCTTTCCAAGGAAGGCCGTGTATTTTCGTTTCTGGACATTTTGGGAATTTTCAAATGATTTCTCTTGCGTTAAAACAGTGTGGATTTAAAGTTACACAAGTATATCGGCAAGCGAACAATCCTTGGGTAGATAAAGTAATGCAAAGATTTCAAAGTCAAACATGTCATCGTGTTGTGTCTAAGGAAAATCATTCAGTAAAAGCTATTGTTCAAGCTTTGCAGTCTAATCAAGCAGTAGTATTACTGGTAGATCAGAAATTTTCGCAAGGTCCCTTGTTGCCTTTTTTGGGACATTTAGCATATACAACAGTGGTTCCTGCGCGTTGTGCTGAAAAATATCGTTGTCCTCTTATTCCTGTTTGTGCTCAGCGTTTAAAGGATGGCGGATTTAAAGTTAAATTTTTTCCTCCAATTTTTTATAAAAACAGTCCAAAAGAAACTATGCACTGTGTTAATCAATATCTAGAAGAATGGGTGAAAAAACATCCAGAGCAATGGTTTTGGATACACAAGCGATGGCCTTTTTGTTACGATTAGACGTCAGTAAGTGTAAAAAGCCTGCGCCAGTTAATGTGCTTTTGAATTTTTGCACTCCAATTTTGTAATGATTGTACTTCTTTTGATAAAGATAATAAAATAAATCTTAAAAACGCAAGTCTATTTTGAGTATTTTATACCAGATCCCATTACTATTTCATTCAGCATGAGTATAGCTAAAAAAAAGACTTTTTGCACTTAGAAGCAAACCAAGAAAATTAAAGCAGAAAATTAATAGAATCTGTAAAATACAGTATAATTTTTCTACCTCCTTGCTCTTGTGATTTGAATCCAATAG
>NZ_BAUP01000089.1:0-24638 GCF_000648275.1 Holospora elegans E1
GCAAGAGTATAGTATGCTGTATTTTTTCGACCAAACCTGAAACACCATCGCCATGAATCTTGTCGACCGCGCCAATGACAACTTTTAACGCATTAGTCCAACACTTTCAGTTTGATTTAGTATATACTGCATTTTACAGACTCTATTAATTCTCTACTTTTCTTGGGTTTATGAAAAGAGACATTGTCCATAATAACAACTTGTCCAGGCTTTAGTTCCTTGATCGGAAATTTTTCTACCCAAGCTTGGAATAATACTGTGTGGCAAGATCCGTTAAAACCCATTGGTGCTATCGGATTGTTATTAACCAAACCGGCAATACTATTTGTTCTTTGATACTATTTTCCACTTTTTTTGCCAACCAATTTTTCACTTTTTCTACCCAAGTTTCTGTCTTTGCACATGGCCATATCAATGCCGCTTTCATCAATACATACAAAACTTGGATACGCTATATATTTTATCTATTCTTGATACTGACTTCGCTTTTATTTACTTTGCTTTTCTTGGATTGCTTTCACGTACGAAAAGTCTTTTTTTTAGCTATAAGCCTAATCTTTTTAACCAGCAACTGATTGTCCCCCAAATTCTTGAGCAGCTTTTTTCAAGGTCATATCTAGGTTTTTTTTGACGCACTCTTTAAGCTTCTCTAAGTCAATCTTTTTTTCTGAGCCATCACGCCTGTTAGGAAAATAACTGTCTTTTTGTCTGTATTTTCTATACCACCTGCCTATCGCTGATACACTTATTTTAAATGGTTGCGATGCTTCAATATACTCGTTCTCTCATCTAAATATTCTATTACTCTTAGTCTTAAATCGTTGCTGTAGCTCTTTGTCATTTTCCTTTTATTTTAAGAAAAAATTATACCCAATTCAACCTAAATTACTATATGCGCCAAAATTGAGCCATCTCCAGAAGACAAAGGTATTGTCGTAGAAGTCGATGAATTTTGGTATTATTTAAAAAAAGAAGCAAAAAATTTGGATTTTTAAATCCTATGATCGTGCTGGAAAACGGCTCATCGATTGGGAATTTGGTGATCACACGAGGAAAACATTCAAACGACTTTTTGAACGATTAAAAAAATGGAAAATTTTATTTTATTGCGCAGATCATTGGGTAGGTTTTAATAAAATCATTCCAAGCCCCCACCTCTTTCAGGGAAAAGATAAAACGTTTTCCATTAAACAAAACAACGCTCGACATCGCCATTGGTTTGCAAGATTTCGCCCCACCTTGCAAACACGCGATCACTTGAGATGCTAGAGGGAACACTGCGTATTTTTGCGGTACTTCACGTTAATAAAACATTGAAAATTTATCATACTATCTTTAGTTAAAAGCCTAAAATTTTGTATATTTATATTTTTTTTCTAAAATTTTTTCAGATTTTTTTTTCGATACTAATAAATATATACCAAAAATTAACATAGGAAGGCTGTAAAATTGGCCCGGACTAATTCTTATTGATCCTAAAAATTCAAAACACTTTGAATCTGGCTCTCGTACATATTCGCATATCCATCGCGAAGCAAAATACCCTATTAAAAAGCATCCAGAAAGCATTCCGCTGTGCCGGGAAATACGTGTCTTTAAGGCTAACCCATTTAAAACAATAAACAAAAATACTCCTTCAAAAAACGCTTCGTATAATTGGCTAGGGTGCCGAGCAATAGAATCCACATTTGGAAAAACTATTCCGTGTTTCCACGGAATTCCGTAAAGCTCTTGATTTAAAAAATTTGCAATTCTTCCCAGAAAAATTCCCAAAGGAGCTCCGCATAAAAAACAATCTGTTAAAGAAAGCCAAGAAATTTTTTGACGTTTACAAAACCACCAACTGCTAAAAGCGCAAGCTAACGCTGCGCCATGGAATGCCATTCCTCCCTTCCATACCGAAAAGATTTCTAAAGGATGTGTAAAAAAATAAGATGGGGAATACAATAAAACATATCCTAACCTTCCCCCAATAATAATAGAAGGCATAATAATCATCAAAAAATCAGACAATATTTCTGGGCATAAAGAAAACACACGGCGCTTTATTAAAAAAATTCCCCAACGCCAAGCCAGCAAACTGCCAATCGCATAGGCAATGCCATACCAACGAACGGGGTAAGAAAAAATATAAAAAGCAATAGGAGAAGGAAAATTCATCTTAAAAAACTCATAATTTTTCTACCTCTAGTTTACTTGCTAACTAAAACGGAGTATTCATTTGATCAAAAAATATTTGATTGTTTTCTGTAAGGCCTAATTTATCAAGTAAAAATTCTGTAGCCTCACCTCCCGGGGCCATAGAGCTCAAAACTTTTCTCAAGACCCACATGCGTTGTAAATATTTGGGATCTACAAGGCGTTCTTCTTTTCGCGTGCCTGACCTTGAAACGTCTAAAGCGGGAAAAATTCGACGCTCTGCAACCTTTCGGTCCAGATAAATTTCTGCATTTCCGGTTCCCTTAAATTCCTCAAAAATAACCTCTTCCATGCGAGATCCCGTTTCCACCAAAGCAGTAGCAATTATAGTTAACGACCCTTTTTCTTCAACATTTCTGGCTGCTCCAAAAAGTCGTTTGGGGCGTTGTAAGGCATTTGCATCCACACCTCCCGTTAATACTTTTCCAGAAGAGGGAAGAACAGTGTTGTAAGCTCGGGCTAACCGAGTCAACGAATCCAAAAGAATAACAACATCTTTTTGGCACTCTACAAGTCGTTTGGCTTTCTCTATAACCATTTCTGCCAGTTGAACATGGCGAGCAGCGGGTTCATCAAATGTAGAGCTCACAACTTCGCCTTTCACGAAACGCGCCATTTCAGTGGCTTCTTCTGGCCGTTCATCAATTAACATAACAATTAAAACCACGTCGGGGTGATTTTCTTGAATCGCTTGTGCTAGGTTTTGCAAAATCACTGTCTTTCCTGTTCGCGGAGGAGCAACAATAAGTGCGCGTTGCCCGAGTCCCAAAGGAACTACCAATTCTATGGCGCGCAAGGTTAGGCGCGCATTATTAACCCAATCAGAGCTTTTTTTCTTCAAAGATTTAACTGCTGTTTCTGGATTTTCGCTTTTTGAATGATCTGTCAGCTCAAGATTCAGTTTGCGTTGAGGAAAAAGGGGGGTCAAATTTTCAAAAGGAATGCGGTGGAAAGTTTTGCTGGGCTCATCAAAGTTGATAGAAGTAATAGTTTTTAAAGAAAAATATCGCTCTTCTTCCCTGCTTGGAGGGACAATTACTCCCTCAATAACATCTCCAGTTTTCAGATAATTATTCCGAATAAGCATTGAGGAAACGTAAACATCTGAAATTCCCGGCAAATAATTAACCTCGGGGTAGCGTAAAAACCCGAATTGATCAGCTAAAATTTCCAATACCCCTACACAAAGAATTTCTTCTCCCTGATCGAATTTCTTCTTTAAAATTCTTATTATAATCTCTTCCCCTTTCAGGCTTGCACTTTCGATTCCAAGAGAATCTGCCATCACTCTTAAATTTAAAGGAGAATACTTTCTTAAATCACTTACTTTAATCATGAAAAACCCAAAGAAAAAAATGCCTCTACAGCATGCAGAGACTAGTGTGCATAGGATATATAATTTTTTTCTTTTTAGCAAGACCTTTTTTATAAAGTTGTTTTTTATTTAACAAAGCAAGAAACTTTGTATTAAAATCAAATAATAAATCAACAAATTGGAAGTAATTTTATTATATCAAATATCAAAATATTCGAAAAATAATTAATTATTTTTTAGGCGCTACAAAATATTTGTTAAAAAACAGGGGAAAAATACAATTTTTTTTTGGAAGAATCATTTTTAAAAAAATTATTCTAAAAAAATCATTTAAATTTTTAGAAAAAAATAGCAAGGGGTGACTGCTCGAAATGTAAATGAAAAAGGTAAGAGGAAAATTTTTCTCATAAAAAGAAAATTAAATTCAAGGCGCGTTGGATCAGAGCAAAGATGTTTTTTGGGAATTTTTAAAGCGGTAATTGAAACTAATGATAGGGGAGTTTTTTGTGTTTTTTAAAAGGATAGGGCAATATATCTTCTTCCATTAATTGATAACCAGCGGGAAATCTTGATTCAATGTCTTTCAATAGATTTTCAAAGACTATCGTCGAAGTTTAAGTTAATGAACTGTATTCATTTTGCAATTTTTGAAACAATTCTTCTTTTTATTTTAAAAATCCTTCCATTTGATTAATTTTTTATATATTTTATATACTTTGTGCATCTTTGAGCTGATTTTCATTTTTATTCTGAATAATAAATTAGCAATTAGCATCGCTTAACAGTTTATTCTGCTGCTCAACAGAGGCTTTAAATTCATTTTCTTTTTTAAAAAATTTTTTAGTCAAATTTTTCCCGTTCCCTGTTTATTGCATTCTGATTGTAATTTTTTATTATTTAAACCTCTTGTAAAAAATTAAAATCTTTGTTAGAATTCAAAAATGTAAGCGGGCGTAGCTCAGGGGTAGAGCATAACCTTGCCAAGGTTAGGGTCGAGAGTTCAAATCTCTTCGCCCGCTCTTACTTTAAAATTTCAAGTATATATATTATGAAAATACATTCTTTTTTTAAGGGCATGTTTTGGATGTTAGGAATGTGTCTTACTAGCTCAGTAAATGATGTTATTGTGAAATATTCTGGGCTTAGTGGGTCTCATTTAAAGGATATTAATATTCTTTTTTTTCGATTTTTTTTTGCTACCCTTTCTCTTATCCCATTGTTTATTAAACATTTTCAACTGAGTGCTTTTAAGAAAAATTACGTTCATGCTGTAAGGGGAGGGTTGTTTGCTTTAGCCATGCTTCCTTGGTGCTATAGTTTGATTCAGCTTCCCATTCCACTTGTTATTAGTGTAGGGTATCTTACACCTATTTTTGTTACTATTTTGGCTAGCTTGATACTAAAGGAATCTTTTAGTATTGCTCGGTGGGTTTCGGTTTTTTAGGTTTTTTTGGGGTGGCTGTAAGCGTTAACTTTTCTTTTACAGGTGCAAATGCGTCTATATTTGTTGCGTTATTGGCAACTTTTATTTTCGCTGTTTTAGATATTGTTAATAAGAAGCTTTTGACTCAAAAAGAAAGTTTTATTTCTACCATGTTTATGCCTACGATGTGGTCCTGCATATGGTTGTTGCCACTTGTAATTTTGAATTGGAAGACGCCGTCTTTGAGTGAATTTTTTATGCTTTTTATTCTGGGAATTGGGTCAAACATAATGTTTTTTTGTTTACTAAAAGCTCTTGATTCTTACGAAATGAGTGCATTACAGCCTTTTAAATACAGTGAAACAATTTTTTCTTGTATTGCAAGTTTTTTGTGTTTTAATCAACTGCCTTCCATTAACGTATTGTTTGGGTTGGGATTCATTATTCCTGCAACGTTATATTTGACGTTTCATGAGTCTCGCGCGATAAAAAAAAGTTAAGAAATTTTTTAATTAATTTTATTATCCAAAAAAATTCTTGTACATGATGAGTTCTTTTGTTTGCGTTGTGGAGGTGTTTTTTAAATTTTCTTAAGCGTGCAAGAAGTGAAGTGTATTTTTTTAATTAACTGGTTTAATTTTTTTTTAAATATAGAATTTTTATTGTTTAATTAATTTGTTTTGAATATTAAAAAACTTTATTAATGTTTTTTAATATTGTTTAACATTTTAATACACGTATGATAAAAGTTAGATACTTTAAAAAAAGGTCTTTACTTTTAAGAATATTAGACCTAGAATAGACGCAACAGATAGTTATTGTGATGGTCTATTTATGAAGAGAACTTTTCAACCTAGTCGTTTAGTGCGCAGCAGAAGGCATGGATTTAGGTCCAGAATGGCCACCGTTGGAGGAAGGCGTGTTGTTTCTGCAAGGCGTCGTAAGGGAAGAAAGAAATTGTCCGCTTAGAAAGGGGGGTGCGCACTATGGAATTTCAGCGCCTTTCAAAAAAAAGTTCAGTTTTATTTCGCAACAAAGCTTACGTTAAGAAGTTTGATTTAGAGCGTGATTTTGGTATTGTTTTTCGTTGGATTCCTTGGGCAGAGGAAGCTCTAAGATTTTCGGTAGTGATCGCTAAGTGTGCAAAATGTTCTTCTGTGATGCGCAATGCAATTAAGCGCCGTATTCGTCATTGTTTCTTTTTGATTTTTCCCTATGTCACAGTTCCCGTGGGGGTGGTGTGTGTGGTGAAGAATCGTTTTATCATGGACTTAAGTTTTTCTGATCTATTGTCTCTTTTTGAAGATTTTGTGCGCAATTTAAAGATAACGTATTTGCAACGTCAATGTGATAATAATAAGGTAGGTAAAGAGAATGGGTGAGTATAAAAATATCTTGGTTGCTTTTGGAGCCTGCATTTTTGTGTGGGTGGGGTATGAATTATTTTTAAAACCTAAGTTTGATTTGCCTTCTCAAAATTTAGTGCGGGAATCTGTTCCCAAGAATAATAGTAAGGCTCCTGTGACGTGTTTTGTTTCTGAAGATCAGTCCTTAGAATCCAAGCACGTTACGCTATCTAATAAAGTAGTTAAAGCAAAAATTCGTTTGCAAGGGGCGATCTTGGATGATTTGGCGTTAACCGATTATAAGGAACATACGTCTGGTGGAGCTCCTGTTCGCGTGTTGCGTCCTTATGGTACGCGCTGTGCTTATTGGGTTTCTATGGGGTGGGAGCCAAAAGATCGAGAATCTAAAAAATCTAATAATTTTTTCCCCTCTAATACCACAGTGTGGCGCGTAGCTGAAGAATCTTCTGAAAAAGAAATTGTTTTGAAGTGGTGTAATTCTGAAGGGGTTGAATTCGAACAAAAATTTTCTTTCGACCAGAAATATATGCTAAAAGTAGTTCAGACGGTAAAAAACACGACCAATGAACCTTTTTTTGTACAGTGTAGAAAGGATATTTTTCGTCAAGGTCCCGTAGAAAATGCTGATCATTGGTTATCCTATGAAGGACCTGTTGCGGTATGTGATAGGGTTTTAAGCAATATAAGTTACGGAGATTTAGAGAAAGGTTCTCGAGAATTTAAAAAGGGAAATTGGGCAGGAATTTCAGACAAATATTGGTTAGTGGCGTTGATAGGGGATTCAGGGGCTCAAGCATTAGAAGGAGAGGCGCGAAAAAATTTAAAAGATATGTATAATGTGTCATTAAAACAGAAAGTTGTTTCAGTTTTACCTCAAAAAACGTACGCTCAAGTCCAGAGTATTTTTCTTGGTCCAAAAGAAGTTAAGATTTTAGATTATTATGGGCATACCCATAAAATTCAACGGTTTGACCTTGCAGTAGATTTTGGGTGGTTTTATTTTATTACCAAGCCTGTTTTTTATATACTGTCTTTTTTTAAAACTTGTTTTGGAAGTTTTGCAGCGGCGATTTTGTTACTAACTGTGTGCGTTAGAGGGCTTTTTTTTCCTTTAGCGGTGAAGAGTGCTCGATCTATGGCGGCTATGCAGAGACTTCAGCCTAAATTGGTTTTGTTAAAAGAAAAGTTTAAAGATGATAAAATGGCTCTAAATCAAGGGATTATGGAGTTATACCGAGCTCAAAAGATTAATCCTTTTTCTAGTATTTGGCCAATGTTATTACAGTGCCCTTTGTTTTTTGCTTTGTATAAAGTACTTTTCGTTTCCATAGAAATGCGTCATGCACCTTTTTGGGGGTGGATTCAAGATTTATCTTCCCCAGATCCCACTTCGGTGCTTACGTTGTTTGGAATGATTCCTATTGAATTGCCTGCATCATTTGCTGTTGGGGTATGGCCTTTATTGATGGGGGTGACGATGATTATTCAGCAGCGCGCTTCTTCCGCTCAGAACATCAGCTTAGATAGGTCTCAGCAATGGGTTTTAAGCTATGGGCTTCCGGCGCTTTTCGTTTATATGATGGCGCAATTTCCTGTAGGAATGATTATTTATTGGACTTGGAACAATATTTTGACAATAGCACAACAATACTCAATTAGATATTTCAACTTAGTGGGGAATCATGTATAGAAAATGTGGAAGATATAGCCTGTATCGTTTAGGAAGACGTAAAAATGATCTTGGGGACCAGACGCATATTAAGGCAGAGGAAATACCCTGGGAATGTGGGGGGGCTAAGTGTGTTTCAGAATTAATGTTTGTTTTTCATGAATTTCAAGAAGAAAAATGTTAAGATCTAATCCCGTTTTAGAATGTCAGTTTTTGCGAAGCGTTTTGTTCTCTAAAGATTGGCCTGAGATTTCTGGAAAAGAGTTCGTGTTTTGGGGAAAGTCCAATGTAGGAAAATCCTCTTTACTTAATGCCCTGATGCAAAAGAAAGGTTTTGCTAAAGTTTCAAAAACTCCAGGGCGTACGCAAAGCATAAACTTTTATCAAGCTCAAAAAGGGATAAGGTACGTAGATTTACCAGGTTACGGTTATGCTTGCGTCCCAAAAAATCTCCAAAATATTTGGCACCAACATGTAGTAGACTATTTGTTAACAAGAAGTAATTTGTGTGTGGTTTTTTTACTAATAGATAGTAGGCGTGACGTTCATTTTCAAGACCTTCAAGTCATAGACTTTTTGCAACGATCTTTTGTTCCTGTTAAATGTATTTATACGAAAATTGATCGGATTATTTCTGCTCAGCGAAAAATTTTGTCTTTAAAAGAATCCAAAACAGATTGTTTTGAGGTGAGTGCCACCACTAGAGAGGGCGTGCTTGAGTTGCGTTCTTATATTTTAAACCATTCCTTTCAAAAAACATCTTTATGAGCGCATCAATGAATATAATTTTTGAAATTTTTAATAAATATTTTAAAATAAAGAAGTGCGTTTTTTGGAATTTTTCCTTTAGAAAATACAACCTAATAAGGTGAAGTTATGTATGGTATAAACGGTATATTAAAATTTTTTAAGCAGTAAATTAAAAAAATTTTGAAAGGAGCAAGTATGAAAACGCCGAACGTTTTAAAGGATAACACTGAAAGATCTTTTTTCGGTGTACCTCTGGCATTATGGATTTTAAGTTTAGGAATGTTTTTTTTGAACTGTTCTTCTGTGGTGGTATTTACCTGCTTGCCATTTTTGTCTTTTAAAAAAAGTTCTATCGGACGTCTTGAGGGGATTGTTGAGGGGTTGTCTTTGATATGTCGTGCTGCAGCGGGGCTATTAAGCGATGTGATCAAAAGAAGAAAACGATTTTTATTGATAGGGTACGGTATTTGTGCTATTGCGCGGTTATTATTGGCAGCAGCATCCAGTTTTGAATGGATAATTTTTTCTAGAGTTGTAGAAAAAATTGGAAACGGTGTGCAGGCCAGTCCAAGAGAGGCTCTGATTGCTGACATCGCTCCTGCAAAATCTTTGGGGAAATTTTATGGATTAAATAAAGCGCTTGGGATGACGGGATCTACTTTAGGATCGGGGCTTTTAATTTTTTATTTTTCTTTTACGGTCACCAGGTTACTTTTCAGCAAATTTTTTTGTATGCGGGGCTCTTGGCTTGTTTAAGCTTTGTGCTTTTGCTGCTGGGCGTAAGAGAACCTGGGGTAAAAGATGTTTCTTTTTCACAAAAAAAAGAGAAAGTAAGTGTTTCTTCTAGAAATATTCGCGACGTCTGGAATTCTATTTTTAACGATCTTGGAAAGCTTTCTTGGAATTTTTGGAAAGTTATCTTGTGTATTTTTTTTTAAAAATGGGGTATTTTAGTGGTGCTTTTATGATGAATTTTGCGGCGCTACAAAATTCTTCAGATTTTTTAGGAATTCCTTTAAAGCACCCTGGTCAATTGGGAGCCATAATCATGACGTTACAAAACGTTTTGTGCGCAATGTGTTCTTATCCCGTAGGATGGTTATCCGATTACGGTGATCGAAGAAAAGCCGTGTTGGTGTGTGCTTTATTACTGTTAAGCTCTATGGTGAGTTTTGGTTTTTTTGGATACTGGCAGTGGGGAATTTTTTTAGGTGTTCTTTTTTATGGACTGCAATATAGCTTACAAGGGGCATTGATGGCGTTTTTGTCTTCCAGCATGCCTTCTAACTTACAAGGTACTGGATTTGGAGTGTTTTTTTCTGTTTCAGGAACTGCTATTTTAATTTCCAATGCATTTATTATGGGAACGGTTTGGGAATATTATTCTCCTAATACTGCATTTTTTGCCGTATGTATTCCTGTAGTTATCTCTTTATTATTTCTTCCATTTATAAGAGTTTATTCTGCTTGCGGGGAGTGTGATTCGTCTGTAGAAAAAAAATAAAAAAGTAAAATTTTTTGAAATAGAAATTTTCACGTTGATTTTTTTATGAGTTTTTTAGTGCTGGGGGTTTAAAAAATTTGAACTATGCTTACTCAAACTCAATATACTGCACTTAATCCCCATAGGCATATTTGGGTTCATGCTTGTGCTGGGACAGGAAAGACCTTCATACTTATTTATCGAATATTGCGGCTTTTATTGGAAGGGGTTCGCCCTGAACGTATTGTTGCTTTGACATTTACACAGCATGCAGGGAAAGAAATGACTCAGCGGTTGTACAGTTTGTTAGAAGAAATTATGAGATCTTCTTATCGATGTAAAACAGTATTAACGATGTGTTTAGGGGGGCCTGCCCATCCCCATCAAATATCTTATGCTCAAAAATTATGGTCTGAAATTTTAGATACTTCTTTAAATATTCAAACTTTACACAGTTTTTGTCAAAATATTCTTCAAACTTTTTCTTTAGAAGCGGGAATAATTGGAAATTTTAAAATTTTAGATGAAAATCAAGGTGTATCTCTTTGGAATCAGCAGCAAGAGTGGGTTTGTTCTGCAGCGTATCCAGCTTCCGTAGAGCTTCAGTCTGCGTTGGTTCGTCTTGCAACTCGGTATACTTTACACCAAATTACGTCGCATCTTCAATTTTTGTGGAATAGATCAAAAGAGGTCATTTTTCCGACGAAGCATCCAAAACCTTCTGAATTGTCTCCTCCTGCTTTGTTATGTCCAAGAGTGCTGGCTCAACTTACTGAATATTTAGGAGAAGAATATAGCGTGTCCCATTTAAAAGGATTAGAGCTTTCATGGGATCGCCCAGAATATAGAGCATTTTTTTTAACCCAAAAGGGAACGCCTAGAAAAAAATTGCTCTCGGTAAAGGTTCCAGAGCATCTAAAACAGTGGCTTGAATTTGCGCAACATGACTTAAAAACTGCATTATATCAGGAACGGCACATTCATGCGTGGCAAGATACTCAAGACTTTTGTCATCTGTTTTCTGAAATTTATTCTCACTATCATCAATATAAGGTAGAAAATGGTTTTTTAGATTTTTCAGATCTTATTTATAAAACTATCGAATTACTTGAAGACAAACGTCATATGGGATGGGTTTTTAGTCAACTTGATCGAAAAATTCATCATATATTGGTAGATGAGGCTCAAGATACCAGTCCAGCGCAATGGAAAGTTTTAGAGCTTTTAAGTGAGGTGTGGAATGGTCAACACAACAAAACGCTTTTTGTTGTAGGAGATCCCAAACAATCCATTTACGGGTTTCAAGGTGCAGATTTAGAACAGTTTTATGAGGCAAAGAATTTTTTTCAAAGCCATGCTCAATGCCACGAAATTCCTTTTGATTTACTAGATCTTACCCATTCTTTTCGTTCTTACAGTTGTATTTTGAACGTTGTTAATGAAGTATTTCAAAAAGATACTTGTATGGATTTTAAGCCTCATACCGCTCTTCCTTATCAGCAAGGGGGGATGGTAGAACTTTTACCTATATTAGATTCTTCTGTAAAAAAATCTTCAAAAATACTCCTTGCAAAGCTTTGGGTTCGACGTATTCGGCAATGGATAGAAAAAAAAGAGATTTTAAGATGTACAGGAAGTGTCATTAAAGAGGACGATATTCTAATCTTAATGTCTAAACGATGCAGTTTATATGAAACTTTTTCTCAAGAACTTATTTCTCAAGGATTTTTTGTTCGCGAAACCTGCACAACGGTTTTGAAAGATACAATTTTAGTGCAGGATATTTTGGCATTAATTTACTGGTTACTAAATTCTTATGATGATTGGAGCTTAGTTCATGTTCTAAAAAGTCCTTTGTTTGGCATCAGTGAAAAAGATTTGCTTTCTATATTTTCTTTTAAATCCTTTGGAATAAAAAATCTTTGGACGTATTTAAGATCTCTTCAAACGGAACCTTGGGCTCTTTATGTGAAAACTTTAGAACACTGGAAAAATTTCTTTTTTGAAAGTACTCCTTTTCAATTTATGCAGTGGTGGATATATACGCCGTGGGTTCAAAAGCGGTACGGAGCTTGGCCTGACACGGCACAAATTTTAGATAAAGTGCTGGCACTTTTATTTAGTTTTTGTCAAGAGCAGGGCAAAGGCTGGATGCAATGGATAGAAATGCTTTCTTTAGTTTCCTTGACTTTTAAGCAAAAAACTGAAAAGGGGATAGGGGTATTAACTATACATGGTTCAAAAGGTCTTCAGGCTCCTATAGTTATTATACCGGATCTTTCTATGGAAATACGCAGTAAAGATTATTTTACTTATACAAAGGACGGACCTTGGAAGCTGAATATCTTACAAGAGGATGAAGATCCTTGGAATTTACGTCATATTGAAAAACAATCTCAAGAAGAAAGAAGAATACTGTATGTTGCTATGACCCGAGCTCAAGAGCGATTATATTGCTCAAGCTTAAAAAACTCACAGCCTTATCAGGATGTAAAAAACGCACTGTCAAAGCTAGGGAAACAGATTCCATGGTCTCTAGACTCTGAAATCAATGTTACTGAACCAATACTAAGGTATGAAGAATAATTTTCGCCTTGAGTGCTATGGGGTCAAGGCGTGCGTCTATAGGATTTTTATTAAAACTTTAAAAATATTTATATCTCATAGAATCATTTGGGGAAGTAATAATCAAAATTATAACGTTTTTTTGGAGAAAACTTGACACAAGCAATATCGAAGAAAGAAAAGTAATGATTAGGAAAAGTTTTTTTAATTGCTTGTTCTAAATGTTTTGCGATTGATTCTGGATTTAATGGAAAAATCATATCGTTTTCTAATAAAGAGTGATTAGCGTCAAGCAATGCAGCATAACCTTTCTTTACATTAACAAATGAAACAGCATGTCCTGATTGTTCATTTGTAGGGGAAAAGCCCACAAGTAGTCCTTTTGGTGTAATGGAAGAGCGAGTAACGTTTTTATCGTCAACGGAAACATTTTTTTATTAAGACTGGTTTCGTTACTTTGGATGATTTGGGCAGGAGAGGGAGGGATTTCTTTATTGTTTTTTGGCTTTTTAATATAGTTGAAAACAGAATGGAAAAATCTAAAAATTGATCCTTTTGGTGCAACGGAAGAGCGAGTAACGTTTTTATCGTCAACAGAAACATTTTTTTTATTAAGACTGGTTTCGTTATTTTGGATGATTTGGGCAGGAGTGGGGGAATTGTTTTCTAGATTTTTAAGATAGTTGAAAATAAAAAATGCAACAGGCATTAACGATTGTTCTTTTAATAAAGGTTGGAATAGTTTTATCTCTAAAATTTGAGTGTAATTTTCTTGAGAGAATGAAAACTCACTAGGTGAAAGAAATTTGCATCCTAATTGTTTGTTAACTATTTTTTGAATAAAGGTGGCTACTAAATTGGAATTTTCATTTATTTTTTCATCAGACCATTGATTTGTAAAAAGGTGTAATATTTTTGTTGTTTCTTCGTATCCATATTTTATTGCGTACTTAGCAAACCCAAAACAGTATCCATCATCTGCTAACTGATGTTTTTCTGTGTTTAAAAAAGGAAATAAAATACTAATTGCATCATTTAATGTTTTATTATTAAATAATTTACTATCACTATTACAATTGAAACTATAATCGAGTTTTTTCTTATCTTCTTTTAATGAAATTTCTACGGTTTTTTGATTTTTTAATTGGTAGTTTAATATGTTTTTGTAATTAAACTTTTCTTGTTCATTGAAGTAATCTAAGCTCTTTTGATATTTTTTGTGATTTTCTTCTAAAGTATTTAGCTCTTCTTGATAATTTTTTCGATCCTCTTCTATGTAGTTATTTATTTCATTTATTCTTTTCGTGACAGAATCAATATTTTTTACTAAATCCATTTTTTATAGAAGAGTAATTCCGATATGTGTAATTTACATTTTCTTTTTCTGTCAAAATATTTTCTAGAAAATTTATTGTTTCTTTATTCGTTTGTATGAGTTGATTGAAAAATATTGAATAGTCGATTTTTTGGAGAGCGTCTATTAAAGTTTTTCCTTTTGTAAAATTCTTTAGTTTCTCAATAAAAATTTTTAAATAGTCGTTTGAAAATGCTGGGGAGTAAGAAGAAGAAACGACCATAGAAAATAAAAAAACAAATATTTTTTTCATATTAATGTGTTTTAAGTGTTTACTAAAAAATTATATATATTTTTTTGTAAAAAATCAAGAACCCGTTGTAATAAAAGTTCAATATTAGTTAAGTATATTAAATTAAAAACAATATTATTAATTAAAAAGAATGGTTTTTCATTTTCCGTTTTTAGTTAACAAAAGATCGGCGAAAAAATTATTTTATTAATCTTTCTTTAAAAAAAGCGCTAGAAAAAAAAATTAAGAAAAAGCTATAGCTTTACAAAAAATGGAAAGTTTGCCAAAATAAAATTTTGCATAGTATTTGAATTTTTTTGTTGAAAGACGAAGCAAGACATTGTGTAATGTATTGGTGTAATACGCTTCAACCTAAGGAAAAAGTTTTGCCCCATGTAGTTGAAAAAATCCTTGCTCAGCGCAAGCGATGCAGTATTTTGAATCAGTCAATACCAGAAATAGAATTGTGGGACGATCGATTGTGGACTTTTAGCTCCAAGTCTTTTTTGGCTCATGGAAATGAGTTGAAGGATGAAAATCCAGAAGATCATCCTGTGTGGATTACCCAGGAATGTGCGAATAGAAATCATTCTCAGTATGGGATTTTTACGAATTGTGTAAACACGGATGTAGTGGATATTGATGCATTTTCTTGCTGGATTTGGATGCTAGAAACAGAAGAAATTCAAGCTTTTCAACATGCTGTGCTTTTTTCAAAATCTAGAAAATGGAAAGAATCTTGGATATGGAAATACCACAATAAACAGTGGGAAAAAGAAGAATGGATTACGTCATCTTCAGAATAAGAGGAATACAAAATGAGGAAGATAAAAAATAAACAAGTACGCACTATCTTTGGAATAAAAATAAAAAAAAAAATTTTTATTGTCTTGAAAATAGTAAGCCTTGGAAGTTTCGGTAACCTTTTGGGCTGTTCTGTTGGCACATGGTGGAAGTCTGAAAAAGAGGTAGAGCGCTTAAAAGAAATTCCTCTTTCTTGCGTGCCCTGGATAAGTAAGGATCAACAACAAGAAGAAGGAAAAAATATTCTTCCGTGTTATTTTACGCTAAAGCAACGTCAAGAATGTGCTCAAAAGCAATTAAATTACCAATTTAATCAGTTGAATTTTTCTTCATCATGCAAGTAGTAAACAAGTCAATAGCTATAGTGGCGGGAGAAGGAGACCTTCCATTTTCGATCAAAGATGCATTAAATAATCAAGGATGGAGTGTTTTTATTTTGGCTTATCACGGAATTACTCCAGAGCATCTAATAAAAGACACTTCTCATGCATGGCTTTATTTAGGACAGGTGCAAAAGGCTGTAGAAATTTTGCAGCATCATTGTATTAAGCATATCGTGTTAGTGGGAAAGTTTTATCGTCCAAAATTAATTAATTTGCGTCTGGATACACTTGGTAGAAAATTGTTGTATCGATTGGGAGTGAATTGGTTTGGAGATAACGCATTATTGACTGCGTTGCTTGAATTTATTCAAGAGCAAGGCTTGGTATTAGTAAAGATTCAGGATATTATTCCAGGTCTTTTAACTCAAAAGGGTAGAATTGGAACACGATCTCCCAATCTTCACGCTTTGGAAGATATAGAAAAGGGGATAAAAATTTTGAAAGATTTGTCTTGCTGGGATGTGGGGCAAGGACTTGCTATTCAGGGCAAAAGAGTTTTAGGAATTGAAGCGGCAGAAGGAACCGACGCGTGTATTACGCGTTGCGGTCTTTTAGCAGAACAGGGGGGGTTAACTCCAAAACCTGTCTATGTTAAAATGGCAAAAGTCGGCCAATCTCGCGCTATAGATTTGCCTGTAATAGGTTTTGATACTGTGGATGCACTGTATAAAGCAGGGTTTCAGGGGATGGGGATAGAGGCGCACAGTGTGCTCGTTTTAGACCTTCCAGCGCTAGAGCGTGCTATTCAAGAAAGAGAGGTGTTTTTGTGGAAATTTTGAAGGGAATAAATAAACAAATGATCGGTGGAAACATTTTTATCTCATTTTTTTACGAATAGCGCTTGTAGAAAAAAGTTTAAAGCCTAAAAATTCTTGATTTTTTTATTAGAGAAAACGTTATGGAATATTTGAAGCAAACAAATTACCTTTTTTTAAAAAAAGGGCCTGCTACTTCTTGGACATGGATAGTGTGGGGAGCATTTTCTGCCCTAGCTTGGGGACCTTTTTATCTGTGGGGGGTATTAGTTTGGACTTGGGGAGCATTGATAACAGGGATTTACCACAGTAAAACATTAAAAGAAGCTCTAATTATTGGGTGGATGTGGGGGTTTGGTTGGCATGCTGCCAGCGTATTTTGGATTGGTGAAAGTTTGTGGGTAGATTCTTTGCGGTTTGCATGGTTTTGGCCTTTTTGTGTAACAGGGATTCCTGCGGTATTTTCTTGTTATTTTGGAATAATGAGCGGAATACTTTGGTGGGGAAAGCGCAGATTTTGGTCGTCTCCTAGAGCTTTTGGCATTATGTGGTGCGTTTTATATAGTTTAATGGAGTACCTAAAGGGAGTTTTGTTTACAGGTTTTCCTTGGAATCTTACTGCATATATTTGGTCGCAAAGCTTGTGGATTGCTCAAAGTGCTAGTTTACTATCTAGTTATGGGTTGGGGCTTATAACGTTAGGAGTGTTAAGTTGGCCTGGAAGATTTTTTTTAAAGTGCTCCACAGAGCGTTCTTGGTGGAAGGGGGTAATTTTTATGGCGCTAGGGCTGGCAGGAGTATCTTCTTGGTCTTTGTTTCGATTGTATAACATTCCTATTTATTTTCATTCAAAGAAAGGAATACGTTTGGTGCAGCCAAATATTCCACAAAATGAAAAACAGGATAGTCGAAAGATTTCTATAAATTGGAATACGTTAACAAGACTTTCTGATGAGAAAGGGAATATTCCTATTACTCACGTTATTTGGCCAGAAACGGCGGTTCCTTTTTTTGTTCCTAGTTACGCGCTTGAAAGAGTGATTCCTTTGGCAAAAACACGCAAAGAGCCAACGCATTTGATTGCGGGAGTTTTAATACATGATAAAAAGCAATCTCTTAACAGTATTATTCAGGTTACTTCTCAAGGAGAACGAAAGCTAGTTTACAGTAAGCAACATCTTGTTCCATTTGGAGAGTATCTTCCATTTCGTTCTTACCTATCTATGGTGCTTCCTAAAAAGCTTCTAGATGCTTTAAGTCCTGGAGAGCGCGATGTAGACCAAGAAAAAGAAAATGATGCTTCTGTTGATGTTTTGGATGCTCCGGCGTGTATCATGAAAATTTGTTACGAAATTATTTTTCCTTTTTCTAACAGGGATCAAAGGGCTAAATGGATCTTAAATTTAACAAACGATGGATGGTTTGGGTATAGCCCTGGCCCTTTTCAACATTTGGCCAGTGCTCAATTTCGTGCTATCGAAACAGGTCTTCCAGTTTTGCGCGCTGCAAATACTGGAATTTCTGCCGTGTTTGATGGTATGGGAAGAACGTTGGCGATTCTTCCATTGAAGCGTCAAGGATATATTGATACGCTTTTACCCGCGCCAGTTCCTTCGTATCGTAATTGGCATGGTTATGTTTACGCAGGAATGCTGTTCTTATTGACTTGTTGTGCATTAAGGTATTCTCTGAAAAAAGACGAAAATTAGTGTAAGAATTGACATTTGTCAAAAAAAATGGAAAATTATGCAAAGTGAGTATCCAAGGAAGAATTGTACGACTCTTCATCTTCAAATAGATTCTGTAAAACGGGATCTATGGTATCGTGATGCAAAGATCTCCAAAGGGTATATTCATTAACGTACTGGGTTTCTTTAGAGCGTAAAAAAGAAGATTTCAGTGAAGCGTAAATGTGTTTTTTCATGTCTGGACAGGCCATTTACCCTTTTAGGATTTTATCACGACCACTGTTAATAATAGATAAAAATTTTTAAAAGGTTAAATAATTCTTTTTGTTACAAAATGTTACAATAATATTTTTTGTGATTTTGATATTTTGCGATTAATCTATAGTGGAGTGGTTTACCTATTAAAACGATGTATCAGTACCGAAAAACAATTCAATGCGCTATTCAAGATCAAGGGATCACGATTCATTCAGGTGTTGCTAGCACTTTAAAGTTATTTCCAGCACCCAGCGGAACAGGGATATGTTTTCGTCGTTCCGGTTCTGTTTATCCTTTGCACCCCTGTTATATTGAAATTAAAAATTTTCATACGGTCTTACGATTTTCTAGTACGTTTTGTGTTCAAACGGTGGAGCATGTTTTGGCTGCGTGTTTGGGTTTGGGGGTGACGGATATCATTATAGAGTGTTCCCAAGAAGAGTTGCCATTTTTTGATGGAAGCGCTTTACATTTTTCTTCCATGCTGCATGCGGCGGGATTGAAGGAATTCAAAGAAGAAAGTGAGTACCTTGTTCTACAAGAACCCATTTCCGTTTCAGAGGGAAATAGCTACATTACACTTACGCCAGGACTTCCCTTTATTCATGTAAGTGTTCCTTTGACGAGTATTTATCAAGAAGAGGCAAATTTTTCTTTTCTAAAAGATGATTTTTATCGTAATATTGCGCCAGCGCGTACTTTTTCTCAGCTTTCAAAAATAGAACTTATGCGTCAAAAGGGATTGATTCAAGGGGGAAACTTAGAGTGTGCAGTTGTGTTACAAGAAGATGGAACAACGATCAATCCAGAGGGGTTTCGTCTGCCTCAAGAATGTGCACGGCATAAAATTTTGGATATTTTGGGAGACTTTATGACTCTTGGTGCGCCGTGTATTGCATCTATTGAAAGTTACGCTCCTGGACATAGTCGAAATTTAAAAGCAGTTCAATGTATTGCTAAGAACGCAGACAGCTATCGCCGAATGAAATATTCAGACGTCAAAAAATACATTCAAGCTGTCAGCGAGAAAAAATCATTCAAGTACGCGTCTTAAAAAATCTAAAAAAGAGATACGGTGCAGTTAATGATGGGCTTCTACTTCAGTTAAATTGTCTTTAAAAATAAACTGGCACTGCGAGTTGAAGTTTTTCCATAAACTGGAAAGATCTCCAGAGGAGTGTTCTAGTTCATCTCTAAAATCTTGATATTGCTTTAAACTTTCCTTAAAACAATTCTCGCAAAGCTTACCAAAAACTTCTTCAATTAGTGTAAGATAGTCATGAACTTTTTTTGTGTCGTTTCTAAAATTTTCTACCATCTGACGTACACGGGACAGTTCAAATACATGATATAAATTTAATGCCTGAAGAGGGTCCGTGGACCTTCCTATCCAAAATGTTGGTAAAACATCAATAAGATGATTAGAAAGAATCGTACACAAAAGATCCTGTCGTAGTACGTGCCTTAAGATGTAAGAAAAAAATTTTTCTTGTATTAAGCTTGGAAAATACGCCAAAAGGTAAGAGTCCCAATGAGTCTCTTGAAAATTTACTTTATTAAGATGAGTTTTAAGATTTTTTTTAGCCTCCAAAAAATTTACAGCTAGTTCAGAGCGCGTAAGATGAGGATGTTTTTCTTGCAACCTGTACAGGCTAATATTTTGCCAATAATTTTGATTTAATACATCGCGAGCCATTTCTGGAGTTACTTCTTGTAATATATCATTTCTATTCTCTTCATCTATAGGGATGCTTTGGAATAAAATTTTAAAATTTACTTCGTGATCTGAACACAAAACTCCCGCACAGTTATCTATAGCATCTATATTAACAATTCCTCCTGCTTGGGCAAAGGCTATGCGTCCTTTTTGTGTACATCCTAAGTTAGCGCCTTCTGCAATGATTTTTGCGCCGACCTTGTTTCCTGGAATACGAAGCAAGGTATTTCCCTCGTCACCTATTATTTTTTCTTGATCTCCTATGACATAAGTTCCTATTCCTGCCAGCCACAAAACATCGCACTTAATTTTGAACAGCGCAAGAATTAAATCTTGTGGCGTTATAAAATCGCAAGACAGGGTTAGCATTTTCTTTAAAGCAGGGGATAACGCAACGGGCGCGCTATTTCTTGGAACTATTTTTCCTTCAGGAGACAAAACGCTGACATCATAATCCATCCAAGAAGACTTAGGAAGATGAAATAAACGACACCGTTCTCTATAACTGCGCTCAGGGTCTGGATTTGGATCTAAGAAAATGTGACGATGATCAAAGGCTGCCAGAAGTTTGATGTTTTGTGAATATAAAAGTCCGTTCCCAAACACGTCCCCACTCATATCTCCAACTCCGACAATAGAAATGGGCTCACCTTTTTCCATATCTCTTTTCAGGTGGTTAAGGTGTGTTTCTACAGACACCCAAGTTCCTTTAGAAGTAATCCCCAATTTTTTATGATCGTACCCTGTCTTTCCCCCTGAAGCAAAGGCATCCTTCAACCAAAACCCAGATCTTAGTGCGATTTCGTTTGCAATTCCTGAATAAGATGCCGTACCTTTGTCGGGTGCTGCAACCAAATAAGAATCCACGCCATCTAAAGCGCGAACCTTCTGCGCTGGAACAGGTTTATGCTGATCGTCCAAATTATCCATAACATCTAAAAGTCCTTGGATAAACAAACGGTATCCTTGCTCTGAAGATGTATTTTCTTTTATACGTAATACTGCCTTGGCACCATCAGGAACTACCACAGCATTTTTCAATCGTTGGGTTTGCAATAAATCAAAAGCTTCTTTGCGATAATCTTCCCGATCGGATAAACGGATTCCTCCGCGAGACACCAAAGACGAACGCAAATGCACACCTTCCACATCTGGGTGAAACACAAAAAGCTCTATCATTCCAGGTGTGCGATAAATTTCCGTAACATTGTGCAGATCATGATGAATTTTAATGGTGAAAACCTTAGCTTCTGGGACGTAAAGGTTAGTGCGCACAGTTGCGTCAATTAAAGATTTCAGAACACGCAAAATGTAGGGAGCTTTTTCACTTAAAATAAAAGAATCTGAACAAGAAGATTGGTTAAGATCAAATCTCTGAATAAAATAACTCAGTAAAAAATCTAAATCTTTATGCCCTTCACGGAATCCATCATCAATACATTGAGAGGAAAAAATTTGTTTCATGTAAGCGTGATAGCAAGAAAAAACCCAAGATCGCGGATGCTGCGTCATAGGGAATGATAACGTGTCATAAAAGAGCATAGTCAATATAATGTTACTTCCACACATCTAAAAAATTTCCCTAATTATAAAGGATTTTTTGAGCGCGTCAAGACTGTCTTACGCTGTGCTCGTAAGTTTGTTTGTATTCAAAAATTACTAAATCTAAATTTTAGAACAGGGGATTAGGTTAAATATGGTAATGTGATATAAGCATAAAAGCAGGTTAAATGATTTGAATTCATCTCTACCTTATTTTATCTTGGTAAATTTATTCCCGGATCTGTGCGGGATTAGACCACACAGGGGGTGCGATTAGTCACTTGAATCAGAGAGAAATTCTCCTCCCCCATAAGATGGGTGCTGACGTTTGAACACGAGGGAAAAACTGCAGTACAAAGCGATTCAGATTGAGGGCTCGGTTTTCTAATTTTTTATAACTATATCCCCCCATTGAAAATTAATGCATGGTTTTATTCATTAATTTTGGATGTGCTAAGATGAAAAAATCGTGAGCGTTAAAATCTTTTGTTATAATAATTCTACTGCTTCAATTAATTAGAACGTGATGACGGGAGCGTACTATTTTTATTAAGAATTTTTTGGTATAATTCTGTTCAGTGTTCAATAACTTATAAAGTCCTATTTTCATGGATCCGTTAGCTCAATTTCAGGTAAAAACTTTATTTCCGTTAAAATTTTTGGGGATCGATATTTCCATTACCAACTCTTCTGCATACATGATTTTGATTACTTTTTTGGTTTTGCTGTTTTTTAAGTGGGGGCTGCGTCACTTGTCTCTTGTTCCTTCTCGCTGGCAAAGTGCTGCAGAGCTTCCCGTATATTTATTAGAAAAGATGGTACAAGAAGTGAACGGCGTTCAGGGGGGGCCGTTTGTTCCTATGATTTGCTCTGCGTTCTTTTTTGTATTTCTTGGAAACGTTTTGGGGTTGTTTCCCTACGCATTTACAATAACCGGACAGTTAATCGTAAATTTAACGCTTGCGTTGATATTATTTGTTTTTGCAACAGCGGTGGGATTGTATCGACAAGGCGTGGGGTACATGCGTATATTTTTCCCTAAAGATGTTCCCTGGGTTATCGCGCCGGTCTTGGTACCTATCGAAGTTATTTCTTATATTTCTCGTCCCGTAAGCTTATCTGTTCGATTATTCGTAAATATGTTAGCTGGTCATAGCATGATGAAGATTATTGGAACTTTTGTTATTATGATGGGGCCTTTGGGAATCGTTCCGATGGTTCTTAATGTAATATTTACCGGCTTTGAATTGTTTATTGCATTTTTGCAAGCTTACGTTTTTTCGATTTTAAGTTGTATTTATCTTAATGATGCGTTACAGGGGCATTAATTTTTTTAGGAATGACGGGATTGAAAATACAAGATTAATTGCCAATGAATCTAGGAAAAATTTAATAGCATAGAATTTAAATTAAGAAAATTTTAAGAAATACAACATAGATAATATTCACAATTAAGGAATTTTATTTGGCGATTATCGGGAAGATCCATACTAAGATAGCGTTGTGGGGACAAAACAGTCTTCATTACATTGCTATCTAAGTGCTTTTTTCATTGCATATACGATTTTACAATAAAATGCGTGAATAAAAAGAGAAAAAAATCAATATTTCTGGTTATTAATTGTGACATTTTTTATTCAAAGTGAGATTTTTTTTGTAAATTTCTTTTTCTATTAGAGTTTGCTTTTTTTATTAACTGAGAGGGCTTTGAAAGCAAACTTTCCTTTTTAGTTTTTTTTGCTGTAAGTTCAGTGTGTTGAAGATTTTTTGAGATTTTTTCTGATTGGTTTTTTGATTGGATTTTATTGGTGTGGAAAGCGGTATTGGGGTGGCTTTTATCCAAAATATTGTGTGGGGGCGCTGAAAAATTTGATTCGAAGCTGAACGGCTGTTTTGATGAAGGGATAGGGGTAAAAGATGGGGAAAATTCAAAATTTGAAATATTTTGTGCTTCGTTATTTGGGTGAACCGAGACGTTATCAGTGGCTGGTGCAAACGAGATGTTGATGTTTGAGGTGTCAAAAGGGTTGTCTAGCACACTAGAAACGACAGGGGGGTAAGGCAGGGTGCCTAGGAGTAAAACGTCCAGGGGGGTTCCGGTAATAGTGACTTCGCTGGAGCTTTTTGGGAGGTTTTCTGAACAAAACAAACTATCTAAACTTTGGTCTGAGCCCTGAGCTGTATTTTGAGTGCCGAAATTAAAGAAAATGCAGAAAACAAGGATTGAAATATGTTTTGATTGTGTGAGCATGATCAATTGGGAAATTGTTATTTTACTTGACGAAATTAAGTGCAAAAATTATAAAAGTCAATAACTAAATATTTTACGTATAGTGCAAAAAAAATTTATATTGTGTGAATAGAATTGACTAATCTGTACTCAAGGCTCTGTGGAGTGCGAAAATATTTCGTCATAAATTTACCCCTTACCAATTTTTTCGTATCTGGTTGTTTTGAGGCTTTTAACCAAAGATAGCGTGATTAATTTTCAATGTTTTATTAACATGAAGTGCCGCAAAAATAAGCAGTGTTCCCTCTAGCATTTTAAGTGATCGCGTGTTTGCAAGGGGAGGGTAAAATCTTGCAAACCAATGGCGGTGTTGAGCATTATTTGGTTCAATGGAAAAGGTTTTATCTTTCCCCTGAAAGAGGCGGTTGCTTGGAATAATTTTATTAAAACCTGCCCAATGCTCTGCGCAATAAAATAAAATTTTCCATTTTTTTAATCGTTCAAAAAGTCGTTTGAATGTTTGACGTGAACGATCACCAATTCCCAATCGATAATCCGTTTTCCAGCACGATCCTAGGATTTAGAAATTCAAGCTTTAAAAATCCAAATTTTTTGCTTCTTTTTTTTAAATAATGCCAAAATTCATCGACTTCCTTGACAATACCGTTGTCTTCTGGGGGGGGGGCTCAACCATAAGTGTTGAAAGTGTCAAAATAAATGTTTAAAAGCATTGAAATCCCCTCCTGAAATAATAATTAATGTTTTAATAAAAGATTTCTTTAGATCTCATGTAAATTGAAATAATGGAATTTTGAAGCCATGCAGTTTCTTTCTAGCCTTGTATATTAAAAAATAATAAAGCTGTAATCAGAATCATATAAATATACACTTTCATACCATTTAA
>NZ_BAUP01000088.1:0-12905 GCF_000648275.1 Holospora elegans E1
TTATTTCAATTTACATTAGATCTAGAGTAATCTTTTATTAAAACATTAATTATTATTTCAGGAGGGGATTTCAATGCTGTTAAACATTTATTTTGACACTTTCAACACTTATGCCCTACCCCCCAACCTGAAAACCCCATCGAAGAATGAATATGTGCGCAATAATCGATTTTTCGTCTCTGTCAAAGAGTTTTACAAGAGATATGCTACATTTTTTCGACCAAACCTGAAACAACATCGCCATGGATCTTGTCGACCGCGTCAATGACAGCTTTCAACGCATTAGTCCAACACTTTCAATTTGATTTGGTATAAGTCGTTCTTGTTTTTTTAAATCATTTAGGAAATGTTTTGCCTCGCCAAGAAATCATGACCGCTTTCTCAGCCCCCCTATATAAAATTTTTTTGATAGTCCTTCTAACTTTCAAACTCGGAAAATTAAAAAAAGTATTTTATAAAAATCGAAGATCCCGATAAAAAAAATCTAAAAAAATTAAAAGGTGGAGCCAGGCGGGGTCGAACCGCCGACCTCTACAATGCCATCGTAGCGCTCTACCAACTGAGCTATGACCCCTTTTAAACACACTTATTTTACTATACACAAATCAAAAAATCAATAGGAAGCAAGTGTAGAAAAAAATAATACAAAGCTAAAGAATCGAACCTCAAAACCTCTCTCTCTTGCCCCATTGTATATTTCATATTGCTTGATCACAAAGACCAGCATATTCAGATCTTGCCAGCAAAAAAGCTTTCATTCTAAGCATATGACGCCACACAGTGCGCTTTTGCCCAGGAGATCTCAATAAATAAGCGGGATGATAAAACGCAAAAGCTGGAATCGATCTTTGATCTATCGGACTAACGTAAGTAAGATTACTGTTTTGCAACACGCTAACATTATCATGGCTTCTTAACAAAGCCTTACATGCCACTGCCCCAACACACAACAAAATCTTAGGGTTGATGATCTGAATATGCCTATCCACGAAAGGTAAGCACATTTCTATTTCCAAAGGGGAAGGTTGTCGATTAAACGGAGGACGCCAAGGAACAATATTAGTAATATAACAAGACGTACGATCCCAGCCTAAAACACTAAGCATTTTGTCTAATAGCTGACCACTTAACCCAACAAACGGTTTTGCAAGGCGATCTTCTTCTGCCCCTGGGGCTTCCCCCACAATCATAACAGAAGCCTCTGGATTTCCATCCGAAAAAACCGTATTCAAACAAGACTTTGAAAGTGAACACCCTTCAAAAGCTTTTATTTCCTGGTACAAAGCATCTAATGCATTTTCTAGATTGTTCATAGACAAAGATGCAGAATCTTTGCACACAGAACTTTTCAAAGAATTTTTATTCTTATTCAAACAGCAAGCGGTGCGAACGCCCTGAAGGCGGTACCATAAAAGAAGCGCCGCAGCCTGCACTTTTAATGCACTTGACGAGTCTACAAACGCCTTCTCACTTTTCGTCTTAATCTCACTTCCCAAAAAACAAAGACTCCTAAGAAAAATACTTTTGTAAAATTTTACCGCAGAACCTATCTTCTCTTTCTTTAAAATCGATAATGAGAAAAAGCACGATTAGCTTCTGCCATTTTGTGAGTATCAGAGCGCTTCTTTACGGCTCCCCCTGTTCCCTCTGCTGCACTTCTCAATTCTTCTCCTAAACGCTCTTTCATAGTTTTTTCCGGACGCAACCGCGCATAATGAATCAACCAGCGAAGCGCTAAAATTTGTCCCCGATCCACAGAAACTGCAACAGGAACAGTATACGTTGCACCACCAACACGACGGGCTCGAACTTCTACGTTGGGTCTTACATTACCCAAAGCAGCATGAAACAACTCTTTAGGATCTTTCTGAAGCTTGGCAGACGCCCGATCCAACGCATCATACACAATATTTTGCGCAATAGTCTTTTTTCCTTTCCACATCAAACAATTAATAAACTTTGCAATCACACTATCTTCATAACGCAAATCTGGCGTTATTTCTCTTTTTTCTGAACGATGACGACGAGCCATTATTTTTCTCCTAATTTACCTTTATTTTGGTTTTTCTGCCCCATATTTTGAACGTCCCTGCTTTCTGTCTTTGACACCTTTGGTATCTAACGCTCCCCGAACAATGTGATAACGACATCCCGGTAAATCTTTTACAGGACCGCCACGCAACAACACTACAGAGTGCTCTTGAAGATTATGACCTTCTCCTCCTATGTACCCTGTTACTTCTTCTCCATTACTCAGACGCACACGAGCAACCTTACGTAACGCAGAGTTAGGCTTACGAGGCGTTTGGGTATAAACTCTTGTACATACCCCTCTTTTTTGAGGACACTTTTCCAAAGCAAAAGAATTTTTTCTGGTCTTTCTGGGATGACGAATACCCCGAACAAGCTGATTTAAAGTTGGCATTTTTTACTCTCCCTAACAAACAACACAAACAACACTTCCCTTACTCTAACGCTTAGAAAATTGAAAGCTTTTTCTTGCTTTTGGCTTTCCTGGCTTCTTTCTTTCTACCCTTCGGGCATCCCTCGTCAAAAACCCTTCTTTTTTTAATAAAGGGCGCAAACTAAGGTCACTTCCTGCCAACGCGCAACTAATACCGTGGCAAAGAGCACCAGCTTGCCCCGAAAGCCCCCCTCCCCTTACCGTGCAAACCGTATCGTAATGCGCTAACTTTTCTGTCACTTTCAAAGAAAGTTCCGCAAGAACCTTCAGCCCAGGAATAAAAAAATATTCTTCTAAAGACTTTCCATTAACAATAAACTTTCCCAACCCGGGCTTAACCCAAACCCGAGCAACAGAAGATTTTCTTCGTCCAGTTGCATAAAATCTTCCCTTACTATCTGCCTTCAGCGCTTGACGCTGAACAGACTGTTCTTGTAAATTACTTTCCACGACTTTTTACCCCCTCCCACTTTTACACAAATTTTTTCTGTCCCAAGCCCCAACATCTAACACCTTAGGACACTGAGCAACATGGGGGTTTCCCCCCCTTTATAAACAAACAATCCCCGAATACGCTCTCGACGTAGCGGGCACGCTTTTTTCATCATGCGCTCCACTGCTTTTTGTATTAAACGCTCTGGAAAACGTCCCTGTAAAATCTCTTTTGCAGACCTAGACTTGATTCCACCAGGGTGATTCGTATGCCAATAATGTTGCTTTTGATTTAACTTATCTCCAGTCAAATGAACTTTTTCAGCATTTATAATAATAACTCGATCCCCTGCATCAAGATGGGGACTATAAACCGCTTTATGTTTGCCATTTAAAATTTGTGCAACTATAGCTGCCAAACGCCCTAAAACAAGACCGTTAGCATCAATCAGGTACCACTTCTTTTCAATATCCTTCGCTTTTAAGCTAAACGTTTGCATTCCTTTATTCCTTTTGCTTTACACCTAATTGCGGCTTTTACACCACATTGCGAAATTATTTTTAAAGACTCAAAAAACAACCTCACCCCTGCTTTTGTCGTTCTAACGCTTTTTTTCCGGGAGAAGACTTTTTAGGAGTCTCACGAAACGTATATTTGGGTAAAACCCCCTCTTCTGCAAGAATACGACGAACCCTATCTGTGGGTTGGGCCCCACAAGAAAGCCAGTACTGAATCCTTTCTTTGTTTAATACAATCTTAGGAGCTTTTCCCTGGGAAAGACACGGATCATAAGTGCCCAACTTTTCCTTTCCTGTTTCTCGACGACATCTAGCATCTGCAGCCATAAGCCAAAAAAAAGGAACTCCCTTTCTTCCATGACGCGCCAATCTTAATTTCATTGCCATAGATAAACTATTTCCAAAAAACCAACTTTTGTTCCATCATATCCTAAAATTCAACTAGGGTAAAGAGCACACCTCAAATAAAAGTATTTTAAGTTATCTACCATTTTTTATATTTCCCCCTGGTAATACATAAACATACTCACTAGTGATAAACAAAAAAATCATCGAATAAATCCACTAAAAACTAGAACTAAAAATTAAAAACTTCTTTAGTTTATGTTCATAAAAATGATTAAACCACGCAGTCAAAAAGCTGCGCTTCTACCAAAAGATTCAATAAAAAGCACTTCACCCAATGCTTCCAGGGCAGTACGTTAAAGCAACTTCTTGATGAAGATTAAGCATAGAAAGCGCCGTTTCCCATTTTTTTGCAGGAGAGGTTTCAAATAATAAATTTGGACTAGCAGGTACTGCAATCCAATCATGATTCATAAGCTCTTCTTCGATTTGCCCCGCACGCCAACTGATATACCCAATTAAGGTCAGTGTGTACCTAGGAAACCCTTCTAAAGAATCTAAGTCGCCAAAATTTTTTATTTTTTTCGCAGGAGACACACCATAACTTTCTCCCACATGCAACGTTTCTTCAGTAGAATAATCCTTGGAGTGCAACAAAAATCCACGATCTACATCAGACCCCCCGCCCCAAAGCACTGTATCTGACATCGTCAAAGCGCTGTTCTTAAAAGTTTCAGGCCAGTCTTGGCGCTGAAGCGGAAGATTGATTAAGAACCCCATAGCGCCCTCATCACTATGATGAAACACAAAAACAACATTTTTCTGAAAATCTTGCTTTCGGACGTTTGGAAAAGAAATAAGAACGCATCCAGACAAACTAGAGCGTTCATCTAATTTTATTTTTTTCATTTATCAATAATTAGTTGGCAAGTACACAGAGCTAAAAGAATAAAAAAACCCCAAAATACTCAAGAAGGGTACCATACATATAAAAAAAGCACAAGACAGAAAAATTATTCAGTCTTTTTCAAACACTACATCTACATGCTAAGTTGTTTTTATTTTTTTGCACAAGCAGTTAATTGAATAATAATGCAAAGTATCTTAAGCATATGTCCATAAAATTTTCTCAAAAAATTGAACTCATACACAAAAACTAAGGAGGGTTGAATACTAATTAAAGTATTGATATAATTCTTAGGCACTTAACTTTTGGACGTTATTGGCCATGGATTTTTCTCAGATTACGCAGATTGCTCCTTTTATTGCATGTTTTGCTATCCTGTATTTTATTGTTTTGCGCCCTCAACAGCAAAAAATGAAAAAACATCGTGAAATTCTGGCCTCTTTGAAAAGAGGAGATCAAATTGTTTTAGGAGGGGGAATAGAAGCGGTCGTGGAAGACGCCCCGACTGACTCTTCTGTGGTGCGTGCGTCCATTTCCCCGGGAGTGAGTGTAAGCGTGCGACGAGATTTGATTTTAGAGGTTGTAGAAGCCAAACAAAATAAGACCTGAAGTTAAGATTTAAGTTAATTTTTCACCGTCAATGTAAAACTAAAAGGGGGAATTAATCTTTATGAAAAAGTCAAAAACTGTTTTGATTATTTGTGGTGGACGCTCTCCAGAGCATGAAGTAACGTTGCGATCTGCAAATTATGTCTTAGAACATATGCCTTTGGAAAATCAGGTGTATATTTGGGGTATTGATCGGGACAATAACGGGTATGCTTTGTCAACAGAAGATGTGAAACGTAACAATTGTGTAAGCTCTTCTATAGGTGCCCCCTTAGCTTATTTAAGACGATACCAAGGACGCGTAGAGTTTTGTATAGAAAACGGTGCCTCTGTAGAAATCGATATTGTTTTTCCTATGATTCACGGTGCAACAGGAGAAGACGGATGTCTTCAAGGAATGTCAAAATTTTTGGGTGTGCCCTGTGTTGGAGCCGACGTCATGGGGTCTGCGCTGTGTATGCAAAAACGTATTACAAAACAAGTTCTTATGGCAAACAATTTGCCCATAGTTCCGTTTTTATTTAGCCAAAACGCCTCTACCGTTCCTTCTTACGCTTGTGCTGTAGATCGATTAAAAAGCGAAAATTTGTTTATTAAGCCAGCAGGCGCTGGTTCGTCTATAGGTGTTTCTAGTGTTTGTTGTGAATCTGAATATCTTGAGGCAATACAAGAGGCGTTTTGTTACGACGACGAAATATTGATTGAACGAAAAATTTTAGGTAAAGAAATTGAATGTTCTGTTTTGAACGGAACCGCCGCGAAAGTTTTAGGAGAAATAGAACCAACCCATAGTTTTTATTCTTATGAAGCAAAATATCTAGATCCAAACGGTGCATGTTTTTACACACCCGCACGAATTTCTCATCATCAAGCTGATCGCGTGCGCGCAATGGCAGAACAAGTAGCTCATATACTAAAGTGCGATTCGATGGTAAGAGTTGATTTCTTTCTAACACAAGATGAAACACTGTGGATTAACGAGGCAAACACTTTACCAGGACTAACTGCTATAAGCTTTTATCCTAAGCTCTTAGAACTTAGTGGAATACCAGGCGTTGAGCTTATTCGCTCTCTTTTACAGGGAGCGTTAAAAAATTATACCCGCTCTTTGACGTTTTTAACTACTGTTCCTTGGATTTAGCTCCTTAAATTTCGTGTATACCAAATCAAACTGGAAGTGTTGGACTAATGCGTTGAGAATTATCATTGGCGCGGTCGACAAGATCCATGGCGATGCTGTCCCGGGTTTGGTCGAAAAAATGCAGCATACTCTTTCAAAACTCTTTGGCAGAGACGAAAAATTGATTATTGCACACATGTTCATTCTTCGATGGAGTTCAGGTTGGGGGGGGCTATAAGGGGACAAATAATGCACCTCAATCCCCCTTTCTTTTTCTACTTTTTGGGTGTCTTTTCTTGTATTATAAGGTCCTTGATCCTAGATTAAGTGAATGTTAGGCGCCTTTGGATAAGCGTCTTTCAGCTGATCAAAAAACGTCTTCAAGGTTTTTAAGGACAGCACCGTAAGGCCCATGATGTGCAGTCACTCCCATCAAGGTACATGCGTGTAGGCCGTCATGAGGGTGCCTGACAGGTGATTTTCGTTGCCATGGTGACGTGCACGCCATCAACAAACAGGATGAGTTCATCCTCCGGCGGTGTTGTCATCACCGTTGAATAAAGGGCTTCCTGCTTGGTTGGATCTGTATTTGCGTGCCGTGCCGCTGGCTTTTTAAATGAAAAATTATGGGCGCGCAGCCACAGCGTCTTGCCTTGAATCGTATACGCAATGCCTCAAGAACATAAGCGCAGATATCACTATACTTTCATATACGTTATGGCTTTCCAAATGTGCGATAAGTTTCGCTGTTTGTGAAATATTCAGCGTGCTTACAGATCCCCCGCTTGACACTATTAACTTTTGATCTTCCTTATACTCTTCTACGATCGCAATCAGAAGAGCCCAAGCAATTTGATGAGCTCCACCCTGATAACAAAACTGCCGTAATCCTATCTGCTGCGTTCTTAACGCAACACGATCTTCTTCTTTCAGAAATCTTTGCATAAGAAAAATTATTAACAAATAAAATTAAACTTTTAAAATATTTCATTCAGCATGAGTATATAGTAATTTATTTTGAATTAGATATTTTAAAGATCTCTATTGGATTCAAATCAGGAGAGTAAGGAGGTAAAAAAATTATACTGCAGTTTACAGATTCTATTCATTCTTTACTTCTCTTGGATTTATGAAAAGAGGCATTATCCATAATAACACCTTGACCAAGACTTTAGTTCCTTGATCAGAAATACCCAAGCTTGGAATAATACTTGGAATAATAATTATGTCGCAAGACCCGTTAAACCCCATTGGTGTTATTGGCTTGTTATTAACCAAACCGGTATTTGTTCTTTGATACTATTTTCCACTCTTTTTGCCAACCAACTTTTCACTTTTTCTTCCCCAGACTTCTTTCTTTGCACATAGCCATATCAATGCCACTTTCATCAATATATACAATACTTAGATATGCTATATCTTTTATCGATTCTTGATACTGACTTCGCTTTTCTTTTATTTATTCCACGTACGAAAAGTTTTTTTTAAGCTATAGCCTAATCTTTTTAACCAGTAACTGATCGTACCCCAAATTCTTGAGCAGCTTTTTTCAAGGTCATATCTCTTGGTTTTCTTTGACGTACTCTTCAAGATCTAAGTCAATATTTTTTTCTGAGCCACCACGCTTCTTAGGAAAATAACTGCCTTCTTGTCTGTATTTTCTATGCCAATTTTCTATGCCACCTGCCTATCGCTGATACACTTATTTTAAATAGTTGCGATGCTTCAATATACCCGCCCCCCCTCATCTAAATATTCTATTACCCTTTGTCTTAAATTGTTGCTCTAGCTCTTTGTCATTTTCCTTTCATTGCACCTAATTCAACCTAAATTACTATATACAGAATAATACAAAAATACCCCCTTTCCCGAAAAGTAATTTTCGAAAAAATCAGGGGGCTTTTTTACGAAAATAGTTTTTTTAATCTATTTACGTATTTTTATTTTGCGCAGGAGTTTTATATTTTTTACTATTTTTAACAAGTTGTTTTTTAGTGGAGGGAACCAATTTTTTTACACCAGAAACTTCTTCTTGAATAGGGGAAGAAGCATCGATATTGTCTTCAATGAGAACATTAACCAACCGTTCCACTACGTCTGTATATTTTTCAAGAATCCCGTCAAGTTTATTTTTTTTAGGAGTGTTTGCTTTACGTTTACCGTCTTTTCTAAAAAAATAATTTCTTAATTCTTCAAATCTTTTATAAAAGTTTGCATCTTGTGTTTCTGCTTTCTGCAAAAAGTTTCTCAAGATTTTTTCTGCATATCCGTTTTCTTTTTCTTCTTTTTTCTTTAAAATTTTTAATTCTTTTCCTTTTTTACTGTTTAATACCTTAAGTAATTGATCCCTTACTTCTTTTGGCATCAAGTTACGTGGATCAATTTTTATATCAAGATCAACCAAACTTGACTGATCTAAGGAATCTAATTTACTTTGATTTAGCACTTCGCTTTGATCTAATTTACCGCTTTGACCTGAATTATTTGAATTATTTATACTGTTTTTTGGTACATTCATGTACTCGCTTTCAACAAAAGAATGATTACTTTGATCTAAATTATCATTTTGACTTAAACTTTCTTGGAGTTTTTGACTATTTACTGATCCTGTATCCTCATTTTTTTCCGATTTTTTGGATTGATCAGATAAACCGTTTCCGTTTTCATCTATTGATTCAAGTTGTTCGTTGCTTGCTTCTTGCCCCGACCTACTACTTTCGCTCTTAGATTTGGACTCTGCCTTGCTTACACTCTTAAATTTACTATCTTCCCCTTTTTCATCAGATGAGCTGCTCGTTTTTTCACTTTTTTCAGATAAAAAATCCCCCATACTCTTTGAACTTTCTACGGACGCTCCTTCTTGTTCGCTCTCAGAAGAAGATTCTTGTTCCTTCAAAGAAGCTTTTTGCTCTGAATTACTATTTTCATCTGAACTATTTGATCTTTGTGGATCACTTTCTGACATATAAGTACTTTTAGTTAGAGGAATTTCTTCGATAAAGCTACTACTTTTATCCAAGCTTCTATTACTTAGACTTGAACTTCCACTTTGACCCAATCCACTACTCCGCTTTGAATCAGAATCTTGATCAGAGCCTTCATCTTGACTTAAACTTTCTTGGAGTTTTTGACTATGTACTGATCCTGTATCCGATTTGTATTCAGCCTTGCTTGTATCCTTAGATTTGTTGCTTTCCCCTTTTTCATCACCGAAAGATGACTTTATTGGATCTTCCACTGAGAAAACACTTTGCGAAATGCTTGGAAATTTATTTTTTAATTTTGAATCTAATTTCCTTTCTTCATCAGATGTTCTGCTCGCTTTTTCATCTTCTTTAGAGAAAGGAATTTCTATACTTTTTCCACTTTTCATAGACGACGCATTTTTTTCCCCATCAATAGAAATATCTTGGTCATTCTGTTCTCTTAAATCTTTAATGGAAGAATTTGGGCTAATGGAAGAATTTGGGCTAATGGAAGAATTTGGGCTAATGGAAGAATTTGGGCTAATGGAAGAATTTGGGCTAATGGAAGAATTTGGGCTAATGGAAGAATTTGGGCTAATAGAAGATCTTCCGTCAGAAAAAACTCCTTCAGACGAAATCCCGCTTTGCGCTAAATCAAAAGGGGTAGAATTCTTAATATGAGAGAAAATAATTTTTGAAGCCTTTCTTCCTGGGCTATCTACCATTTTTTTCAACCCCTCATCTGTCTTTTCATTATTCAATACAGAAAGAAAATGAGAATTAACAGCATTATTTAAAAGATTTTTTCTTTTTTTCAATACCAATTCAGAGATTTGGGCAGGAGTTTTACTGATAGGATCCTTCTTAGAGTAAGCCGAATAAGTTGGCAAAATTCCTATTAATAAAAAATAAATTATATTTTTTTTATTCATTTTTAGCAAAATGTTTTATTGTTTCGTGGAAATTATAAAATAAAAACCGAAAAATATTATTAAAATATAAAATAAAACTGTTCCACTATACCAAAAAATATTATTAAAATATATCGTATTTGCACACCAAACTTCACACTCTAAATTTTTTTTGATTATAAGCAAAAAGTATTAAAACAAATATATTCATTAATCTAATCGCCCAGTACGAACTCCATCATGCCATACTAATTTTATGGATTGCCCAGAGTTTACAAGCAAAGCAGATGTCAGTAAACTTCCTGATTCAGTTTGCGCCAAAGTAAACCCTCTTGCCAGTATTTTTTTGTAAGAAGATGCTTTAAGTCTGTGCGCCATCCAGTGTAATGCCTCTTCTTTTTGTCTGATTTGAGTTTTAATATTATGAACCAGTCTATCTTTCCACACAGAAATTTGAGTATCTGCCCAACGTGTATCCCCCCATTTTTGGTGGATTTTTGCCTCTATTCTTAAAAATTCCGTACGTTTTTTCTCAAGTCCCCTCTTAATTCCGTAACAAATTTTATCCCAAAGATTATCTAAATCTTGCATCAATGGCTCTTGCGGGTAGCGATCAAACCCATGATAGCGCTGATACAAATTCTTATACTTTATCGTGCACAATTCCAAAAAAGTATCTCCATAATTTTGAATTCTTTGCCCAGCCCCTGCCAAACGCTTTAATAGTTCCTGACGATTAGGTAAAACAAGCTCAATGGCTGCTGTAGGGGTGGGCGCACGCAAATCTGCAGCATAATCTATCAAAGTTGTATCAGTTTCATGACCAATAGCGCTGACAGTGGGAATCAGACTAGAAGCCACCCCCCTTACTAGAATTTCTTCTTGAAACCCCCAGAGATCTTCTATACTCCCCCCCCCTCTTGCAATAATCAAAATTTCTGGCCGCTCTTCTTCACAAAGAGCATGAAAAAATCTCAACCCTTGCAAAACATCTTCGGTTACACGCCCCCCTTGCACTTGAATAGGAAAAACAGTGATACGACAAGGCCATCGTGCTTTGCATCGATCTAGCATATCTTGGATAACAGCACCAGTGGGAGATGTCAGAATTCCTAAATGTTGCGGAAACAAGGGTAAAGAACGTTTTTGGGAAAATACACCTTCCAACTGAAGTTTAGCTTTTAAGCGCTCTAACTGTTCTAACAAAACACCTTTTCCTTGTTCTTGTATATGAGATACTAAGAGCTGGTATTTGGAACGTGCACCATATACACTAACTCTCCCCTGGCACAAAACCTGCATCCCGTCTTTTAGTACCATTTTTAAAGATGTGCCTTTCCAACACACACCATCAATAACATTTTTGTCATCCTTTAAAGAAAAATAGTGGTGCCCTGAAACATGTTGCTTATATCCAGAGATTTCTCCTTGTACTATAACTTGCGAAAAATGAGCATCCAAAGTGTGCTTCAACTGGACAGATAATTCAGTTACTGTTAATACCGCAGAGTCCATAAAATTTTTAATAAAACTCCCTATACGCTGTAAATTTATCAAAAATATTTTATAAAAGAAAGCGAATTCGAAAAATCAGTACTTAATACCTTCCTTAAATTCAAAAAAATCCCCCCCTTTTAGGAAGTATTTCAAAAAAAGCACTCTCTTTACGCCATTTTTTCAGATTAATGAAAATTCATTTTTTAATTAATTCACATCAATTATGAATAGTAGTAATTTAGGTTGAATTAGGTGCAATGAAAGGAAAATGACAAAGAGCTAGAGCAACAATTTAAGACAAAGGGTAATAGAATATTTAGATGAGGGGGCGGGTATATTGAAGCATCGCAACTATTTAAAATAAGTGTATCAGCGATAGGCAGATGGCTTAGAAAATTGGCATAGAAAATACAGACAAGAAGGCAGTTGTTTTCCTAAAAGGCGTGGTGGCTCAGAAAAAAAGATTGACTTAGATCTTGAAGAGTACGTCAAAGAAAACCAAGATATGACCTTGAAAAAAGCTGCTCAAGAATTAGGGGGGTATTTGATTAGGCTATAGCTTAAAAAAGACTTTTCGTACTTGGAAGAAAGAAAAGCGAAGTCAAAGTCAGTATCAAGAATAGATCAAATATATAGCATATCCAAGTCTTGTATATATTGATGAAAGCGGCATTGATATGGCTCGTCCCATACTCCCCCCTCACTTTTTTTCAGGTAGTTTAAAAGATCGCTGAAATCAAAGAATAAGAGTTTATCTTTGATCCACCTGAGCCCCCTTGTGAAGTATGAATAACAAAGGTGCTCTGACTGTTTTTTTGTAAGCACATTCCCGTTATAGAAGCGTATAAAATAGCAACAGCGACAATCGTCATAAGTTTGGAAAGTCTTCCCAAATCTTTCATAGGGGTATTTTCAAGGTTAACCCCTTGCGTTTTCATAGTTCTGAACAGCCGTTCAATGTCCCATCTTTGTTTGTTTAGTACCCGGTCTTTATCTTGGGCAAATGACAAGGTACGCATCTTTAATCTTTTTACCTACGGCCCCCCCCATAGGATCATCCAGCATGTTACAGATGGCGGCTTTCGTCCGTATTTAGGTGAGTAAAAAAATCCTTCAAAGGCTTTTTAGAGGTGCC
>NZ_BAUP01000087.1:0-4346 GCF_000648275.1 Holospora elegans E1
TCTATATCCAGAATCTGCCACACTTCCTTTAATGTAGGATTTTTTGCACCGCTTCCTTAAAAACTCTGCACCCAGCACCTGTGTCATTGGCCTTATGAACCGTGTATGGAGCAGATTGCCTTGCCTATCAACAACACTATGCCGTTTACGTATCTTTTTTCTCCCCCCCATCTATACCTATTTTTTTTGAGGTGCCTGTGGTCAATACGTTGTGAATGATGCTATAGCTGGGATTCTTGCTCTTTTCATACTTAATTCGGCTTGTCTTAACAAGTTTATGCAATAACGCTCGATAACGCCATTGGTTTGCAAGATTTCGTAGAAAACTATTGCAAAAAAACGATAACTTGAAATGCTGGAAGTAACACTACGTATTTTTTTGGCACTCCATGTTAATAAAACTTTGAAAATTAACTATGCTACCTTTGGTTAAAAGCTTCTGAAAAAGTAGCCGCTAGATTTTGCATATTTAAATCAGCAATAATCACTTTTCCCCATACCCCCTTAATCCTACATGGTCTACAAAACGAATGTACCGTCGAGTATGGTGGAAAATCTTTTGGTCGCATTCGCCATTGACAATCGCTCTTGATTATATAAAATACTGCATTAACACTCTCTTTTTTTGTATTAGCTTCTATTGCCGCTATCAAAATGATGCTTTATTACTTCCCACTCTCTCTTTTAAATCGCTTGGGTAATTCATCTTCTACACCTTCAAGCCTTTTATATCGCACTTTTTTTATTCATGAATACAGGTTCTTAAAACCCGCCCAATGATCTGCGCAATAAAATAAAATTTTCTATTTTTTTAATCGTTCAAAAATTCGTTTGAATGTTTGACTCGAGAGATCACCAAATTCCTAATCGATAAGCCCTTTTTCAGCACTATCCTAGGATTTAAAAATAAAATCCAAATTTTTGCTTCTTTTTTAATAGTGCAAAAATTCATCGACTTCTATTACAATACCTGTGTCTTCTTGGGAGGGTTAAATTTTGGCGCATAGACTTGATCCTAAAGTTCCCGCCACCTTCAAAACGGCGGTCACACTGACACCAAAACGCTGAGCAATTCGGTTCATTGAAAGGCTATTTGCGTATAAAACAAGTGCTTGGAGCTTGTCTTTTTCAGGCACACTTCGTGAAAATTTTTCCACATTTTTTATATTTGTACCGCTGAACCCCTCGAACAAAACCGCTTTTAAAGCACTCCGAACATTCTCAAAATTTACATACAATCATTTTTAGAGACTTTTAAAAGACTTTCTTTACTAATTCTAACAAAAAATATCTTTAGTTAAAAGCTTCATAAATTTCCTTAAGGTTGGTTTTTTTAGCGCCTTGAAAGTGTTGAGCCGCCCTTATAAAAATCCACAAACAACGGATGGGGAGCAAAAGGACGAGAAGCAAACTCAGGATGAAACTGCACTCCTATATACCAGGGGTGATCCCGATGTTCTATGATTTCTATTAAGGGGTGATGATCTGACCACCCTGCAACTCGCAATCCAGAACTTTCGATGGCATCTAAATAAAGATTATTAATCTCGTAACGGTGACGATGTCGTTCTACAATTTTTTTAGTACCATAAATTTGATATGTTTGACTTTTTTCTATAAGAACGCAGGGTTGAGATCCAAGTCGCATGGTTCCTCCTACTCCTTGATATTTTTCATAGGTACGTAATACTTCCCCTTCCTTCCATTGAAACATCATAGCCACAACCGGAGTTCCCGAATCTTCGAATTCTGAAGAAGTTGCATCTTTAATTGACGTTTCGTGGCGAACGGACTCGATGACCATTAACTGCATACCAAAACATATTCCAAAAGTTGGAATCTTCGCTTTGCGCCCATACTGAATTCCTCGGATAAGCCCTTCAGTAGCACGAGCCCCAAACCCACCAGGAACAATAATACCATCGCAGTTTTTGAATATATTATCTATAAGCGGAGAAGATTCTACGTGTTCTGCATCAATCATGCTTATGTTAACGCAAACACCATGACAAAACCCTGCGTGCCGCAAAGCTTCTTTTACGGATTTATAAGCATCCGAGCCCTTTGTGTATTTTCCTAAAAGGACGATATTAATTGCTTTTTGACACAGTTCCATTTTCTGTGTTAACTCCTTCCACAAAGAAAGATCTGGCAACGCTGTATTTATTTCAAAATAATTTACTACCGCCTGGTCTAACCCTGCTTCATGATATACTACTGGAGTTTCATAAATATTTTCTACATCTAAAGCTTCTATGACGTGATTAGAAGAAATATTACAAAATAACGCAATTTTTTGCTTTATTTCTTTAGAAAAGTACCTATCGGTACGACATAAAACAACATCGGGTTGAATGCCAAGATGCTGAAGCGCCATAACGGAATGTTGTACCAGTTTCGTTTTTAGCTCTCCAACCTGTTTTAAATAAGGAACCCAAGATAAATGCAAAAACAAGCAACGCTTTTTCCCCAGTTGTCCTTGCAGTTGTCGGGCAGCTTCTAAAAACGCTAATCCTTCAATATCTCCAACAGTTCCTCCAATTTCACACAAAATAAACTCTGTACCAGAAGGGCATCGCAAAATTTCATCTTTAATAGCTTCAGTCATGTGAGGAACGATTTGTAATGTCTGTCCCTGCCAAGCACCTTGACGTTCTTTATAAATTAAATTCTGGTAAATGCTTCCTGCCGAGCACCATCCGCTGTTGGTATTTCCCGTAAAGCGTTCATAGTGTCCTAAATCTAAATCCGTTTCTCTTCCTTGAAGGGTCACAAAGGTTTCACCATGCTGTGTTGGACTTAAAGTTCCGGCATCTACATTTAGGTAGGGATCTAATTTTAATAACCACACAGAAAGCCCTCGAGCTTTTAGCAATGCACCTAACGTAGCAGTAGTAATCCCTTTTCCCAAAGAGGACATCACGCCGCCAATAACAAAAATGACTGAAGGTGGGTTCATCAAACATACATCTTAAGTTTGAATATATGTACCACAAAGTTTCGTAATATTCAACCTCAAAAACCTCTTTATATAAGGTTTACGTAATAATTTATTATTTTTTACAAATTTTTCCATATAAAACGGAAAATAATTATTTTTATCCAGTATTTTTTTGAACCATTATTCATTTTATTTAATACAAAAATAAGAAACTACTGTAATGGGGGGGGATATAAATACACATGTAAAATATAGAATATACGAAATACAAAACATTTTTTACATGAATATCAGATTTTGTTTTTTGAAAAATGGTATGCTAGTAAGGCTTAAAGATAAAGGTTATAAACATCTCTAGATAGTGTCGTGGTGAGATAAAATTATGATATAAAAAATCAGGAATTTTATTTTTTAAAAGAGATAACGCAATCGCACAGAAGACACAACATCTCAAAAAATCTTAGAAAATGCTTGAGCGTTATCTACCAGGAAGAAAGGGCAGGGAAAAGCAAAGGACAACCGTTAAACGCTGTTTTGTGGATTTTAAGAAATCAGGTCTCCTTGGAAAGATCGTCCCCAGGATTATTGAGATTGAAAAAATACGCACAGAAGATTTTGCATATGGTAATATAAAAACTCTTCACAATTTAGATAAGATCTGATAGAAAGCTTGGTTAAGAGGTAAATGACATTCCCTATCCGAGTAATAAAATTTAATTTTGATACAGAAAATTATGGTAAAAAACGTAAGAGGGCAGCTACTAACGAGGTGTTTTACGGGCTTTCAGTGGTACTTTTTTCCGCAAGGATATCCTCCTAGAAAAGTGTGTACGGATTTTTTACCAGATCCCTTGACTAGATGTACATGTGAGGTGCATTACAAATTGACCGCACTGCAACATCAAGTAGCATCCGCATGAATTGGCATAACTTCTTTCAAGATTTTCTATCGTTGTGCACATCTGAGTATTCAGGATGTTTTACTTGATATGTAGCCACAATCTCTCTACAGGGGGTAGCTCAGGTGAATAAGGTGGAAAGTACAAACTCTGCTTGATACATGATCAATACTATCTTATCATTCACGAACATACTCCCCCTCACTTTTTTTCAGGTAGTTTAAAAGATCGCTGAAATCAAAGAATAAGAGTTTATCTTTGATCCACCTGAGCCCCCTTGTGAAGTATGAATACAAAGATGAATACAAAGATGAATAGAAAGGTGCTCTGACTGTTTTTTTGTAAGCACATTCTTGTGTAAGGCCCGTTATAGAAGCGTATACAATAGCAACAGCGACAATCGTCATAAGTTTGGAAAGTCTTCCCAAATCTTTCATAGGGGTATTTTCAAGGTTAACCCCTTGCGTTTTCATAGTTCTGAACAGCCGTTCAATGTCCCATCTTTG
>NZ_BAUP01000086.1:0-4388 GCF_000648275.1 Holospora elegans E1
CTGCATGGCTTCAAAATTCCATTATTTCAATTTACATTAGATCTAAAGAAATCTTTTATTAAAACATTAATTATTATTTCAGGAGGAGATTTCAATGCTGTTAAACATTTATTTTGACACTTTCAACTCTTATGCCTCCCTAGCCCCCCAACCAGAGAAGAATGAACATGTGCGCAACAATCGATTTTTCGTCTCTGCCAAAGAGTTTTGCAAGAGTATGCTGCAATTTTTTCGACCAAACCTGAAACAGCATCGCCATGGATCTTGTCGACCGCGTCAATGACAACTTTCAACGCATTAGTCCAACACTTTCAGTTTGATTTGGTATTATAATTATAACTCTATCCATCTCTATTCTCATATTCTTTTTATGATGTTTTAGCTATATCTTACAACAGCATTAATGCTAACTTGAAATTGTTTAGAAACTTTTGCAAATGTAAGCTTTTTTGAGGATTTAATGGATAAAATTTTTAGGCGAAAATCTATAAAACAGACCACAATCAAAATACCAGGAACAAATGATTGTGACGAAATGGGGAATTACAGAGTAGATGAAGTTCTTCAGAGTAAAGATAAACGCTAGATGCAAAAATGCCACTATTAAAAAAAGATAATAAACCTTTTGCTAATTAGAGTTGCAAATGGGATACTCTGATGAGGCAGCAATTTCTTTCTTTTTTGATTAAAAAGTTGCCATTTGTTCTGGAGCTTAAGCCTAAACACGCTAGCTGTAATTTGTTTTAGAATCTTTTTTTAAAAAGTCTTGTTTTTTTCTCAAAGTGGCTGCATAATCTCGGAAAGACGTGCTTTGTTAACTTTAGATTTTGAAGATTCTACCTATCATATTCTTTTTAGGGCTGAGCTTTATCCAAGAAGCCTGGTCTGCAGATTCTGCAAACCTTTCCTCTTCATCAGGGCATGAGAAGGAAATTCTTAAGGGTTTGGATTCTGAAAAATCGACAGAAAATCATTCAAAGAATCATCAAAATGATAAAAGTAGTGGTGTGCAAGAGATCTATCCTGAAAGTAGCTTTCCTTCTGTTCCACCGAAAGTAGAGTCTGAAGAAGGAGAGGATCTTCAAGGAAATAGTGTAGTTCCTGAAGCATTAGAGTCTTTTCATCCGTCCAAGCCTGACGAAAAGGTTCAAGATCTTCAAGGGACTTTTATTGATTTAGACAAAGCTTCAAGAGAATCTCTTAAAGAAAAGAAGATTATAAAAGAAGTGAAGGTAGAAGGAATTCATCGCGTAGATCGTCAAGCGATTTTAGATCATCTTCCAGAGCATTCTTATTGTACTCAAGAAGATTTAGACGTTTTTGTAAAAAATCTTTTTAACAGTGGTTTATTTAAAGAGGTTTTTGTTTCTTTAGAAAAAGAAATATTTACCGTTAAGGTTCAGGAAAATCCTTCCATTGCGGAAGTTCGGTTTGAAGGAAATAGTCAAATTTCAAGATCTGATTTAAAGGAAGAAGCAACGTTACAGCCTAGAGATATTTTTTCTAAAGAATCTATTTCTAACGAAGTCAAGCGCATTACTCAAATATATAGTAACAAAGGATATTATGCAGTAAAAGTCAGTTCTTTTATTCAATGTTTAAAGCAAAATCGTGTAAACGTGATATTTAAAATTAAAGAAGGGAATCAGAGTTATAATAAGCAAATTCGTTTTTTGATAGATTCTAGATCTCCAGCATTTAGTGATCGTGCTTTAAAAAACGTTATTACCAGTTTGGAGAGTCGGTGGTGGCGTATTTTAGGAGACCCTGCAGAATGTTATGATAAAGCTCGCGTTGAGTACGATTGTGATTTGCTTCGTAAGCACTATTATAGAAATGGGTATCTTGACGCCAAGGTTACAGCACACACTCAGTTAGCAAAAAACAGAGAGCATTTTTATATTACTTTTTGTATTCATGAAGGTCATCGATACTGTATTTCCGGTGTGAAAATTAAAAGTGAAATTAAGGATTTAGATTTAAAAGGATTAGAGACGCACATTACCCTAGGCAAAGGGGATATTTTTGACGCGGAAATGCCAGAAAGAGTATCCGTTCGCATGGCACAAGAGCTTGAGAACAGGGGATTACCTTTTGTAGAGGTGCGTCCTGTTATTGATAAAGATGAACAGAAAAGAGAGATAGCTTTATGTTTTTTGGCTCGAAAAGCCCCGGTGCTTTATGTTGGAAAAATTTTTATGAAGGGAAATTATGCAACTAACGACGAAGTTTTTCGACGTGTTTTAAAGTTTTCTGAAGGAGATCCTTTAAGTATAAATAAAATTAATAACTCTAAAGAACTTTTAGAAAATATGGATTTTTTTGAATCCGTGGAAGTAAAACCCGTTTACACCGATCATCCTAACATTCAAAATATTGTCGTTGAGGTTAAAGAAAAAGGGACAGGAGATGTAAAATTTTCTGGTGGATACAGTACGCAAGATGGAATAATTGGGCAAATTGGGTTAGAAGAGCGTAATCTGTTAGGACGTGCGCTATACGGAAACCTGAACTGTATGGTTGCTCAGCACGGTATGGATTTTCGTGTTGGTGTGGCAAATCCTTTTTGTTTTGGTCGTAATTTGACGTTAGGGGGGGCGGTATTCTACAATCGTTTTCGTAGCACGACAAAAGGAAATTTTTCAGGTCAAGGAGCCTATAAGCAAAGCGCGGGAGGAGGGGATATTTATGCACGTTATCCTTTGTCTTCAAAACTTTCTCAGTCATGGGGGTACAGCATGCATGCAGACCACATTAGCCATTTTTCTCCTTATATGTCTCCATATATTCTTGAAAATATGTGGGGGAGATACAATGTATTGAACGCTTCTTTGGAACATAAATTGGATTATGCAAGAGCAAATGTTGAAAACGGAGAATATGTTAGCGGGACCGGAATTCAATGGAGTACGGTACTTCACGGTGTAGGAGGGGAAATTAAGTGTCTTAAAAACATAGTTATGGCTAGTCATTACATTCCCCTTAATGATGAAAGAACGTTTTTGCTAAAGTTTGAAGTGCAAGGTGGTTTTGTTAACAAAATGGGATATATGCGTTTCTCGGATCAATTTACTTTAGGCTTGTTTTCATTTCCAGGATTTCGTTTTTCTGGATTAGGTCCAAGGGATGAGCGTACAGGAGATGCATTATTTGCAAGGTGTTATTACACTGCTTCGGTAAAGCTTTATTGGGCGTTAGATTTTTTGGGTATTCCTAAGGAAACTCCATTACGAGCCGTGGCGTTTGCTTACACAGGATCTTTGTGGGATTCGATTTTTGGGAAACGAGATAATTGTGCGTACATTTTGAGTCAAGGATTTCAAAATCGCGCTTCTTATGGTGTTGGTTTGATGTGGATGTTACCCATGGTGGGAAATATAGGTTTCTTGTTTGCAAAGCCTTTTCAGCTTCAAAGGTGGGATCAAACGCAGACTTTTTTGTTTATGTGGGGACAGTCGTTTTAAGACAAAAGAATTTCTGCGTGTTTCGTGAATGTGATAAATCCAAAGATGTGTAAATAGGTAAGCAGTTCTACAAAGTCCAACACGAAAAATAGATAAATCTAAAAGCTTTCTATAAGAAGTTGTAACAAGTATATGCGTAGTCTTTTTCTTGAGCAAAGTAATTTTTCGCACAAAAGCTTAAAAATTTTTCTATATTTAATAATTACTTTAGGTTTTGAGTAAAAGTTATCAGTATTTTGCGATGACCAAAAAACGTTAAGGGATGCAGCATATGCAATCATCATAAAATAACCAGATAAGTTCATAAAAGGAATGTTTTTGAAGAATGACTTAAAAGTTAGGCATAATAGGGTATGGAAAGCTTTGAAGCGAGCGTTGCTTATAAAAACTCGACACTTGATATAGTAATTCAGGTTGAATTAGGTGTAATTTTTTTGTTAAAATAAAAGAAAAATTACAAAGAGCTACAGCAACGATTTAAGACAAAGAGTAATAGAATATTTAGATGAGGGGAACGGGGATATTAAAGCATCGCAACTATAAATAAGTGGATCAGTGATAGGCAGGTGGCATAGAAAATTCAGACAAGAAGTCAGTTATTTTCCTAAGAAGCGTGATGGCTCAGAAAAAAAGATTGACTTAGAAAAGCTTGAAGAGTGCGTCAAAAAAAACAAGATATGACCTTGAAAAAGCCTCTCGAGAATTTGGGGTACAATCGGTTACTGGTTAAAAAGATTAGGCTAAGCTATAAAAAAAGACTTTTCGTACTTGGAACCAAGCCAAGAAAATCAAAGTAAAGAAAAACGAAGTCAGTATCAAAAATCGATCAAGATATAGCGTACCCAAGTCTTGTTATATAGTGATGAAAGCGGCATTGATATAACTATGTGCAAAAACAGAAGGGTGGGGCAGAAAAAGTGAAAA
>NZ_BAUP01000085.1:0-19574 GCF_000648275.1 Holospora elegans E1
TAACGGGCCTTACACAAGAAATTGCTTACAAAAAAACAGTCAGAGCGCCTTTCTATTCATCTTTGTATTCATACTTCACAAGGGGATTCAGGTGGATCAAAGATAAACTCTTATTCTTTGATTTCAGGAATATTTTAAGGTAAAGACTGAAATATATTTATCTTTTTTACCCCCAAAAATGAAATCAAATGTAGTTTGTGCATTCAATTAAGCCAAACGAGTATTGAAGCCAAGTAAATAGCATTGAGAAAATGTAAAGACGTTTTATCATAGCGTGTAGCAATGGCGCAGTGTTGCCTTCAGTTTAGTAAAAAAATCTTCAAATGATGGGGGCTATTAATGAAGGCTCTCAAAGGTTCTTTTAGGAGGTATAGCTAAATCAGTATAAAAACATTACGAGAGGTAGAATTGAAATAAGTGATCAATTAAACAAGTTAATATTCTTCTTATATTTTGGGCTTAGGCCCATTTTTTCTTAATTTGATTGAGATCTGGAGAATAAGAAGGTAAATAAAAAGTAAACCATGACCTGAATCTTCTAGCATCTTTTGCATATCTTTCCCTTTATGGAAAGTTGCATTATACCAATTCCCATTGCTAAATAAGCATATAATGATTGCCTTTTAAGAAAAAGTGAAATATATCGTAGGTGTATAACAAACAGCTTAAATATAATGGCATCTTCATCAAAATTATTAACCACGCAGGTTGCAAAAGAAGTAAAATATCAGCTTAGAGAGATTGGGAAAGCTGCAAAAATATCACGTAAATTAGAAGAGGTAATTTCAGCCAGGACTCATGGCATTAGTAAAGTTACAAAGATTTACGACATAACTGGAACGACTCTGACTTCGTAGATCAAGCATATAAAAAACGACTCGATAGAAAGCCTTAACGCACCTGCAGAGCGCAAAAAGAAAAACAAACTTAAGGATAAAGAAAGCAAATCTTGGAATAGTTAAAAGTCGATAGGCAGTTAAACATAAAGCTAATTCGAATAAAACTAGAAAATGTCTTTAATATAGAGATTAGCAAGTCAACCGTTCATCGAGAGATCAAGAAGTTAAATTACTCTCTATATTAAGCCCCGTCCTAAACTAGCCAGGAAATAGCTAATTGCACGCCATCGCACATATTGTTTTTTGATGAATCAAGATTTTGCGCTCATTCCAAAACAAGTCACGAAGGGTATGAGTGCAGTACCAGGCCACAAATTTCATTTAAAATCGGTTAACAAAATTTCTATCTTTGTAGCGCAGTTAAGGTTTAACGGCAGTAATTTTGGTCTAATTCTACCCAATGTCGATGCATATGAATGTATTTTTATTTGAGCTTGTAAGGAAGGATCCTTCTGATAAAATTGCGTTGATTATGGATGGGGCAAGATGGAATAAATCCAAGGCTTTAAAAATTCCGACGCCTTTAACTAAAGATATTTTTTTTAGAATTCGTAAAAGGAAGCCTTTTAAAAGTCTCTAAAAATGATTGTATGTAAATTTTGTGAATGATCGGAGTGCTTTAAAAGCGGTTTTGTTCGAGGGATTCAGAGGTACAAATGTAAAAGATATAGAAAAAATTTCACGAGGTGTGCCCGAAAAAGACAAGCTCAAAGCCCTTGTTTCATACGCAAGCGACCTTTCAATGAACCGAAGCTCAGCGTTTTGGTGTCAGCGCCACCGCTGTTTTGAAGGGGGCGGCACCTTATAATCAAGGCTATGCGCTAAAATTGAGCCATCTCTAGAAGACAAAAGTATTGTCAAGGAAGTCGATGAATTTTGGCATTATTTAAAAAAAGTAAAAAATTTAAAGCCTATGATCGTTCTGGGCTCATCGATTGGGAATTTTGCGATCACTCGAGCCAAATTTTCAAACGACTTTTTGAGCGATTAAAAAAATAGAAAATTTTATTTTATTGCGCAGATCATTGGGCAGGTTTTAATAAAATTATTCCACGCACCCGCACATTTCAGGGAAAAGATAAAACGTTTTCCATTAAACAAAACAACGCTCGATATCGCCATTGGTTTGCAAGATTTCGCCCCCTCTTGCAAACACACGATCACTTGAAATGCTGGAGGCAACACTGCGTATTTTTTCGGCACTTCACGTTAATAAAACTTTGAAAATTAATCGTACTATCTTTGGTTAAAAGCCACCCTATATAAACTTAGTTTTGATTTTCAAAACAGCTCTGTGTATAAATCTTTTTTTTAAAAAAATTTATCGATAATTACAAAACAAGAAAACTAAAGAAGCAATGGTTTAAACTCCTTATTGACAAATGAATCCAAACTTAATATAATCCTTTTTGATGTAGCGCCCATAGCTCAACTGGATAGAGCGCCAGACTACGGATCTGGAGGTTATGAGTTCAAGTCTTGTTGGGCGCGCGTCAATTTTTAACTTTTTAGCGATTATAATTAAAAAGTGTTCTTTATCACATCCTGAGAGGGATTTGGTATCTAGTTCTTTTGTTTTTCCCCCTTCTCTTTCATAATTACGGATGCTATCATTAAAAGCGTGTAGGGTGTTTAGATAGGAAAAAAACGTTGGAAATTTTTCTGGATAGTGTTTCAGTAAAAGATATCTCTGCAGGAGTACGCATGGGAATCGTTAAGGGGGTTACAACCAATCCTTCTCTTTTAGCCAAAGAAATAAGATCTCTTAAAGAAAAATCTGGGGATAGTTCTGTTGAACGCATTATAAAAAATATTTGCAGCGCTAGTCCTTTGCTTCCTGTAAGCGTAGAAGTCACAGCAGAAAATAGTGACGAGATGGTTCGTCAAGGGCTTTGTTTTTCTGAGTGGTCTCCTCAGGTTGTCGTAAAGATTCCCTTGACCGATCAAGGATTGAAGGCGTGTTTTCAGCTTACAACAAAAGGAATTCCTGTAAACGTCACTTTGTGCTTTTCTTTAATCCAAGCATTTTTGGCAGCAAAAGCTGGAGCAACATATATTTCTATTTTTTTGGGACGGCTTCAAGATAATGGGCAAGACGCATTTCAAATCCTTCAAGAGACGTATCAAATGCTGAAAAAAATAGGATCGTCTTCAAAACTTTTGGCTGCTTCCGTTCGAACTTTAGATCACGTGTATCAATCACTATTGGCAGGAATTCCTGTTGCAACAGTTCCGTTTTCGGTATTGCAAGCAATGCTTCAAAGCCCTCTGACGGATAAAGGGTTAAAGCAATTTCAAGAAGACAGTAAAATTTTTTCGTCTCAGCTTTCTCTAAAGAGTTCTCAAACTGTTTTTCAAAAAGAGTTTTCAGCATGAGTGCAGATAAAACGAAAAAAGTTCCTTTTCATCGGTTAATTAAAAAAAATATTATTTTACGTTGTTATTCTTGTAATGGAGTACGGTTTTGTAAGAGCTTTCTAAAAGATAAAATCTTAGAGAAAGAGCACCTAGAAACCCAAGTTTTAAAAATGTTTCGTTAATTACGGAAAAATATGAAAATTTCTTTCTTTTCTTTAGGAGTGTATCTGTATGAATTCTGTTTATAGGACAAAGTATTGCGGTGCTTTAAGATCTTTGCACGAAGGGGAAAGCGTTAAACTTTCAGGATGGATTCATCGAAAGCGCGATCATGGACAACTTTTATTTATCGATCTACGAGATCATTACGGAACGGCACAATGCGTTGTCGATCCCGCAAGTCCGGCATTCGTTATTTTAGAGCATGCCTCACTAGAGTCCGTAGTTTTTGTGGAAGGAATTATTGTACTAAGAGAGCCGCATCTTATTAACACAAAAATAGAAACTGGAGAAGTAGAAGTCAAAGTTCAAACGGCAAAGGTTCTATCTTATGCTGCTGCATTACCATTGAACGTCAATTCAGATGAATCTTTTCCTGAAGAAACACGATTAAAATATCGTTTTTTGGATTTGCGTCGCCCAAAGCTTCATCAGCATATTGTCACGCGCAGTAAGGTTATTCAGTTTTTAAGAGAAAAAATGCAAAATCAAGGATTTTTAGAAATTCAAACTCCTATTTTGACCGGAACAAGCCCAGAAGGTGCAAGAGATTATGTTGTTCCCAGCCGTTTGTACCCTGGGCAATTTTATGCCCTTCCTCAAGCTCCTCAACAATTTAAACAGCTTTTGATGGCGTCGGGATTTGATAAGTATTTTCAAATTTCTCCGTGTTTTCGTGATGAAGATCCAAGGGCAGATCGATCCCCAGGAGAGTTTTATCAATTAGATATGGAAATGGCTTTTGTCACACAAGAAGAAGTTTTTTCTGTACTTGAACCTGTTTTACGAGAAACTTTTCAAAAATTTGCTCCCCAAGGCTGGCATGTTCCTTTGGAGGATTTTCCCCGTATCCCTTACGAAAAAGCCTTAGAGGAATATGGAAGTGATAAACCCGATCTAAGAAATCCTTTAAAAATCTCAACTGTATCTGATTTATTCCGTCAGAGCAGCTTTGGTCCTTTTCAAGAAACCTTACGTAAAAAGGGAGTGATACGCGCATTAAACGTTCCAGGATTAGCTGAGCAACCTCGTCAATTCTTAAAAAATTTAGAAGCCTGGGCTATGGAGCAAGGCGCACCAGGATTAGGATATATTCTAAAAAAGAAAGAAAAGTGGCAAGGACCTCTTGTTAAGTTTTTTTCTGAGGAAGAGCAGTGGGAGTTGTCTAAGAAATTTGGACAAGAAGAAGGTACAGGGATATGCTTTATGGCCGGCCCTGAAAAGGAGGTTGCCCAACTTCTAGGAAAATTAAGAGTACATTTGTGGAAAATTTTAACCTCTGAAGAAGAAAAAACTTATCGATTTTGTTGGATTGTAGATTTTCCGATGTATGCTGAAGATTCGTTAACGCAACAGATTGTTTTTTCTCACAATCCTTTTTCTATGCCTCAAGGGGGAATGGAAGCTTTAGAACAACTCCCCCCCTTGGATATCAAAGCCTTTCAGTATGATATTGTTTGTAACGGAATAGAATTGTGCAGTGGAGCTATCCGAAATCATGATCCAGAAATCATGAAAAAAGCCTTTCGTATTGCAGGATACGAAGAACAAGAAGTATTTCGTCAATTTGGCGCACTATTGAATGCGTTTCGTTATGGAGTTCCCCCTCACGGGGGGGGGGCTCCCGGCATTGAGCGCATAGTAATGTTGCTGTGTGAGGTGCCAAATATTCGTGAAGTCATCGCCTTTCCTTGGACTCAGCAAGGAAAAGATCTGTTGATGCAAGCACCAGGGCCATTACCTGCAGCCAGATGGAAAGAACTTCACTTGCGTCCTAATCAATAAAATGTAGAAAAAATCAAAGCAAAATCTTATTTTGGTCTTACAAAATATAAAAAGACGAAAAAATAAAGAGTATAAAAGCAAAGAAAGCATTTATACTCTGTTTACCCTTCGATTTGAATCTTATCAAAAAAAACAAGCTCAAGTCGAACACACACAAGAAATGTAAAGCTGCTTTATTGAGGTTTTACGTGTCGCGATTTTTTTATACTGCTTTTACTAATATAATAGTTCTAACTCATGAGAATTACTCAAAATTAACCCGGTTTCCATTCCAGAGAAAAAAAAGCTTAGCTCTCGAATTGCACTGATGTCAGAATCGGACCCATGAATAGCATTGAAATCAAGGTCTATCCCAAAACGTTTTCGAAGAGTTCCTGGAGCTGCATCTTTTGGATTTGTTGCTCCAAGCAACGCCCTAAACTGCAGCGGAGTATCTTTTCCATTCTGCTCATAAAGTGCCATCAGTAAAACTGGCCCCAAAGTAAGCCGCTCACACATGGGCTCAAAAAACGATCTCTCAGCATGTTCTTTATAAAATTTTTTTACTTGGGATAAAGTAAGATTCTGACTTTTCATTGCTAAAATAGAAAAACCTCCCGTTTTAATAGCCATCAAAATTTCTTCACAATGATTCATTGCGCTTGGTTTTATCAAAGAAAAGGTTAGATTCACAGGAACTCCTTTGTTGTTTTCTAATGCTTACAGAACTTAAGTGTATACCGGCTTGCAGGGAAAGTTCTAGAGCTCCTCTATACTCCCCCTCACTTTTTTTCAGGTAGTTTAAAAGATCGCTGAAATCAAAGAATAAGAGTTTATCTTTGATCCACCTGAATCCCCTTGTGAAGTATGAATACAAAGGCGCTCTGACTGTTTTTTTGTAAGCAATTTCTTGTGTAAGGCCCGTTATAAAAGCCTATAAAATAGCAACAGCGACAATGGTCATAAGTTTGGAAAGTCTTCCCAAATCTTTCATAGGGGTATTTTCAAGGTTAACCCCTTGCGTTTTCATAGTTCTGAACAGCCGTTCAATGTCCCCTCTTTGTTTGTTTAGTACCCGGTCTTTATCTTAAGCAAATGACAATGTACGCATCTTTAATCTTTTTACCTACGATACCTCCCCTAGGATCATCCAGCATGTTACGGATGGCGGCTTTCGTCCGTATTTAGGTGAGTAAAAAATCCTTCAAAGGCTTTTAGAGGTGCCAAAGTTGGCCAATGGATTATCTTTTATACGGATAAAAAAAGGGATCTTATGGTCACAAAAATAAGTCACAAAAATAAGTCACGCAAATAAGTCACAAAAATAAGTCACGCAAATAAGTCACACAAATAAGTCACACAAATAAGTCACACAAATAAGTCACACAAATAAGTGATCCAATCTTTGCCCACAAAATCGCGATCAGCTGAAAAGGAGAGAATTTTATCGCCCCCAAAGATTTCCTTAAATTGGTTTAATAAACTGATGCGTGCTTGGGGGTGCGAATTTTCCTGGTGATCAAGCATGCTCCAAAATAAAGGAAATGTAATCTTTCCAACTTTAACAGCTAGTACGAGGCAATTGATATTCTGCGTTCCAAACTTCCAATTGGTGCCATCGAGCATTAAATGCATTTTAGAAACTTGCTCCCAAATGCTTGATATTAAGGCTTTTGAGAAGAGTTCAGAATCAATTCCTTGTCCTTTTAAAAAAACGCCTGACGCGTTCAAGCTTGGATTTTATTGAAGGTGGAGAGTGCATCTTGTGGATCATCGCAGGATGCTGAATCTTTCGCTGATCGATCATACTAAGTACGAAGGTTTTAAAAGTCTCTGCGCGAGAATTGTGAAAAGCTAATAGTTTTTTTATCTTATTTATTATGAATGAGAGGTTCATTTGCATTAAACATTGTTGTTTATTTTTAATAAAATAGCCTCTTTTTCGGATCTTTTAAAGACCCTTCAAAAAAGTGAGGGGGAGTATGGACTTTCATTACAACACTTTTGTCTTTTGGGGAAGGCTCAATTTTGGCGCATAGCCTTGATCCTAATCTTGCTCGCCCCATTCAAAACAGCGATGGTGCTGACACCAAAACGCTGAGCAATTCTGTTCATTGAAAAGCCGCTTGCGTATAAAACAAGAGATTTTAGCTTGTATTTCTCGGTCACACCTCGTGAAATTTTTTCCACATCTTTTACATTTGTACCGCTAAACCCCTCGAACAAAACCGCTTTTAAAGCAATCTGAACATTCTCAAAATTTACATACAATTAGCTTTATTCTTCTTTAAGACCTCTCATTTGTAAACTCCACAATTTTCGATACATTCCACTTTTCTGTAAAATTAACGAGTCATGTGTTCCATCTTGAACAATTTTTCCCGCGCTAAACACTAAAAGACGCTCCATGCTTAATAAGGTATTTAAACGGTGTGCAATAAATAAAACAGTTTTACCATGCATTACTTCTGAAAACGCTTTTTGTAACTCTTCTTCTGTAATTCCATCTAGACTGCTGGTCGGTTCATCTAAAATTAAAATAGGCGCATCCTTTAATATAGCTCTTGCAATGGCAATACGTTGTCGCTGTCCCCCTGAAAGACGGCTTCCTCTTTCTCCTACAATCGTATCATATCCTTGAGGAAGCGCTTGTATCACTTCATGAATCTGAGATTTTTTTGCTGCTTCCTGCACCTCTTCAAAAGTTGATTCAGGGCGACCGTACAAAATATTATCCAAAACAGACCTATTGAATAATATACATTCTTGAGGGATCACAGAAATCGCCTGCCTTAAGCTGCATAGATTAACATTTTTTATATCTTGACCGTCTACACACACTTGTCCTTTTTGGACATCTTGAATTCGAAGCAGTAAATTAATAAAAGTTGATTTTCCACTTCCTGAAAATCCAACAATCCCTACTTTTTGCCCTCCTGGAATATGAAGATTAAAATCAGAAAAAAGAGGTGCTTTGCTGTGACGATCGTAGGAAAAATTTACCCTTTGAAATACAATCTCCCCTGTGGAAACTGACAAATGAGGGGGAAGAGATGTTAATTCTAAAACTTGACTTTCACAGTACACAATGGAAAGAGCCTGCTTTAATGCACCTAATTTTTCCCAGAATTCTCTTATTTCTGCTCCTAAAGTCCAAAATTGATCTAAAATTTGCACATTTAATGTTAGCACTAAAACGAATTCTCCAGCACTGATTTCTCCAGATTTTATCCCTTTCCAAAGCCACCAAAAACATAATCCTTCAAAAAATACAAAAGACAGGCTCTGGAAAGCATGCAGAATGCGAAAAAAATAATCCCTATCCTGTTCCTTTTGTAAGGCCGCATTTGTGTATTGACGTATCAGCGAAAGTTCTAGAATATGCCTAAAAAAAAGCTGTACACTGGCAATGTTAGAAAAAACATCTACAATTTTTCCCACTACTCTAGAGCGAGATTCTGCAGCACGGTGTGCCAAATGGCTCTTAGAAAATAAAAAACTTAAAGATCCTCCCAAAAAAATAATCAACCAGCACAGTAATGCCCAAGCAAAATGCGGATGAACTTTTGCCACGCTATACATTGAAAACACCAGCGTAAAAAAGCAAGTTAAAAAGTTATCAACAAAAATTTCAATAATGTTGGGAACAAACGTCACTACATCGTTAATTTTATTGGTAAGATTTCCAGAAAAATGCTTTTGATAAAATTGAAGAGGCTTTTGCATCATTCGCTGCATTAATTTTAGCGCAATGTATTCCCTTTGAGCAGGAAAAAATCTTGCTATTGTTGTGTCGTAGCCAAAATTAATCCAACAAAAGCCAAGACCTAAAAGAAGGTAAAAAACCATCAGTTTTGTAAGTGTTTCAGTATAAGGCATATTTTTTGCATGGGTTACGATGTCAATGATAGACTTGACCAAAGCGGGTTGTAACGTAACAATGGCGGCCCAAGCCAAAGAAAGAAAACTTAATGCTATGATTTGCTTCCAAAAAGGACGAGAAATTTCGTAGAAAAATACAGAAATTTTTTTGTTAGACATTGCTAGACTCCTTGAGTACAGACCTCTATCGATTCTTTATTAGGAGTTAATATTCCGGTTACCATTGTTCCATCGGTCTTGTACCCTTCAAAATTTCCGGTATCCAGACAAGTAAGAGCCCACGCTTGATCCAAACAAAGCAATCCCTGACCTGAGCAAAAACTTCCCCAAATCCCTTGAACATTACCTTTATTATCTAATAGATCTTCCCCAGCTTTTAAAACAGATCCGGCAAGAACATGAGTTAAACGAAATAAGCCCCTACGAAAACGATTCTGATAAAAACTTCTTGCAATGACCTCTTGTCCTATATAGCATCCCTTTTTCCAAGAAATTCCTTGATGAAGATGGTAATGGTATTCTAAGATCAAAGAACGTCCACCAACAAGGTCACAAGCACCGCAAGGAATACCGTTTTGAATACATAAAACACGATAATATTTTTCTGTTCCTGGAATACACAAAGGGGTGGGAATTTCGTGCCAACATTCATAAGGGAGGATAACGCGAAAACCCAAATTTAGGTGACGAGGGTCTTGAAATATGATACCAGATCGCTCTTGTATATGCATTTGTACTTCATGATGAAGTTGATGGCATTCTGGACCACTAAAACTTATAACAGCAAAAGGCATATCTTGAATCTGAACAGAATGCAATGGCCCATACTGATCGATCAGCCCTTTAATCACAGGATAATGAACAACATCGCACTCTAAACATAAATGCCCCTTGTGATAAAAAACGAAAGCGTCTGCAAGAAAACGTCCTTGACGGTTTAAAAAAGCAGTAAACACCCCAATGCGATGGTCAAGAAGCTTCATATCGTTAGTAGAAATTCCCTGAATAAGATTTTCAGACTCTTTTCCCAAAAGCCGACTTACACGACGAGAAATCAAAGGAATCCAAGTATTCATATTGTAAATCTTTTTCAGTGCCAAAGCATTTAATCCTTTGCATTCTATAAAATATTTATCTAAAATTCAAGATGAGAGGATTTTAACCAAAGAGAGCACGATCAATTTTCAAAGTTTTATTAACGTGAAGTGCCACAGAAATACGCAGTGTTCCCTCTAGCATTTCAAGTTATCGTGTGTTTGCAAGAGTTTTTCGACGAAATTTTGCAAACCAATAGAGGTGAGGAGCGTTATTTTGTTCAATGAAAAACGTTTTATCTTTTCCCTGAAAGAGGCGGGGGCTTGGAATAATTTTCTGCCCAATGATCTGCGCAATAAAATAAAATTTTCCATTTTTTAATTGTTCAAAAAGTCGTTTGAATGTTTGACTCAAGCGATCACCAAATTCCCAATCGATAAGCCCTGCACGATCATAGACTTTAAAAATCCAAGCTTTAAAAATCCAAATTTTTTGCTATCTTTTTTTTTAATAATACCAAATTCATCGACTTCCATGACACTACCGTTGTCTTCTGGGGGGGCTCAATTTTGGCGCATAGCTTTGATTATAAGGTGCCGCCCCTACTTCAAAACAACGCTTGCTCTGACACAAAAACGCTGATCGCTTCGGTTCGTTGAAAGGACGCTTGCGTATAAAACAAGGACTTGGAGCTTGTCTTTTTCGGACATACCTCGTGAAATTTTTTCCACATTTTTTATTATTTGTACCGCAGCCCCCTCGAACAAAACCGCTTTTAAAGAAATTTTAACATTCACAAAATTTACATACAATCTTTTTTAGAGACTTTTAAAAGACTTCCTTTACCTATTCTAACAAAAAATATATTTAGTTAAAATCTTCCAAGATGAACAGCTTTGTATAAAAATGATTGAAAATAATATTTTGATTTTATAAATGATTCAACATAAAAATGATAATTAGTCAGTAATGGTTCAGAGCTAATGAAGGGAATGTTCGGTATAGTTCAAACCGCGTCCTCAATGCATCCAAAGGACAATTGAAGCCAAGTGAATAGCGCCCAAAAAATTTACAGACGTTTTTTCATAGCGTGAGGCAATGGCGTGGTACTGCTTTCAGTTCAGCAAAAAATTCTCGGTCAGACGGGATTTATAAAGATATTTATCATAATTAAAGACTCTAAACGGTTCTTTTAAGGGGGGATAACGACATTGCTTTCTTTGAGCTTTTACCGTACACGTTCATGGGTAGGACCAATCTTCAAAGGGACGCATGCTTTGTTAGGCCATACTCTAATTGCGGTAGAATCATCTATAGATCATAAAGGCTTATAAATAAAAGTTTCCGAAGAGGGAATAAAAAAAATAAAGATCGCCCAAAGAAAGGATCCATTAATATTTGATCTATTTTTAATGTAGATTTTTGCTCGGCCTTTCAAATCGCCATAAACTTTATTTAATTAGGAGACTCGCATATTGTTTATGCAAATCTCAATAAAAATTACTAATTTTACAATAAATTTAATACAATTTTTTAATTTTTATTTGTTAAATCTATTTGTCTTCTTTATCTTCTTTATCTTCTTTATCTTCTTTATCTTCTTTATCTTCTTTATCTTCTTTATCTTCTTTATCTTCTTTATCTTCTTTTTCTTCTTTTTCTACATTACCTTTTTCACTGCTCTTAGTCTTTTTAGACCCAGAATCTTCATCTGATTCAAATACTTTTTGAAGTACTTTTGAAACATCTTCTTCCGCTTCTTCTTTAGCGCTTTTTTTTGCCATTAAAGGCATAGATACTACTGTCATCATTAAAAAATAGTAAAAGAAGTTCATTTTTTTTTCCTTTTTGTAAATAAGTTCAACAAGAATATTGTACCCCATAAAATTTAAAAATTAAAAAACAAAATCGTCATAAATAATATTCTCTAGATACAGCCCGTGTGCAGGAGCAGTAAAAGGCTTTTTATTGCTCCTTTTTGGAGAAAGATATTCCAAAAATTCTTTTACATCAATACGTTGAGCTGCAAAATGAACCATAGCTCCTGTCATCATCCGAACTTGACGATGTAAAAAAGATTTTGCTTGAAACCTTAGACACAAAAACGATCCCATATCCTTTATAGTAATTTGATCTAACGTGCGAACTGGACTAGAAGCCTGACAAGAAGAATTGCGAAAATTAGAAAAATCTTGGGTCCCTTTTAACATCTCTGCCGCATCTTGCAGTAAAGTCGTATGAATCGGTCTATTTACCCACCATGCTCGAGACTTCCACAAAGGACTGGCGCTAAAGCGAGTAAGAAGCAAATACTTATATACCCTGCTTTTTGCAGAAAAACGCGCATGAAACGTATTGTCTACCGCTTTTACATCTAAAATCTGAACACCTGAGTTTTTTAGATAATAATTCGCCCCTTTAAAAAGACGATCTTTCGTGTAGGTTTTAGCAAAATCAACGTGAGCCACCTGTCCTTTAGCATGCACCCCCGAATCAGTACGTCCCGCAGCATACACAGAAACTTCTTCTTGAGTAAGCTCTAAAAAAGCCTGTTCTAATCTCTTTTGGACAGAAATCGGTGAAATATTTTGACTTTGCCACCCCGAAAAATACGCTCCATCATATTCAATACAAAGAGCATAACGAAAACTCATACCTGTATTGAAGAACAGTTATTACCCAATTTATTATAAATAGCATTTAAATATCGAATATAAGCACGAAATCTTTGATACTGAACTCCCCCCATACGCTCAATAGGTTGGGAAGAATTGTGAACACTTAAGGGATTAATTTGAGAACCGTTTCTAATCATTTCAAAATGCAAATGATTTCCTGAAGCATTTCCCGTGGATCCCACAAAACCAATAACCTGCCCTTGATGAACAGTTGTACCTGGACGTAATTTTTGTGCGTATCTCGATAAATGGCCATAAGCTGTACGATAGTCATTAGAATGACGAATACGAATAAAGTTTCCATACCCTCTAACCCACCCCACTTTTTCTACAACTCCAGAAGCCGCGGCTCGAACAGGAGTTCCTAAAGGCGCTGCAAGATCTATTCCCTTGTGATGATGGTGGTGCCCAAATATAGGATGCTTTCTTTTTCCAAAATAAGAAGATAGTCTTCCCCCAGAAAGAGGGCGAATGAAAGAAAGCCCACTTTTCTCTTTTGCTTGATTAACCCTTTCCCCATTTTCCGTAAACAAGCCTGGCGCATTCTTGCGTAAGGAATAAGGATACAAAGAAACGTTACGTTTTGTATTCTTTAACTTAAGAAACAAAATATCTTTGCACTGAATCTGTCCAGTACGTGCATTTTTAACTCCTCTATACAATATAAAAAATTGAGCCCCTCTTCCGTAGTGCTGGCGCAAAGGAATTTTACTTGCCTCCAAGAAGGATGTAGCAAGGCGAAATGCACAAGAAGGTAATCTTTTTCTTCTAAGATCAGAAAGAAGGGAGGTAGTAACAACTCCTTGAGTGCGTATAACAAAAGGAACCAAAGAATCTTTTATTGTTTCAATTCTAAACTTTTCTTTATCGATAAAAATCTTTTTTGTCGTTACTAGATCCATAGGAATCTCTATAAATGAAAGATGCTTTTCTTCTCCCACTCCCAAGTAAAAAATACGAACTTCTTTACCCGCGATAGCGCGCGTTAACACTTTCTTCTTAGAAAGACTGATTAAAGCATCTCTTATAAGTACACGATGATGAGGAAGAATATTCTGTAACCGTAACCCATGCATAAAATTATTTAAAGAGTTCCATCGCAAAGAAAAGCTTTTTAAAGCGTGAGGAAAAACTTTTGTTAAAGCAGATTCTAAACCAGTAGCCATATTAAATTTTCTAGATGAATTCAACACGCTATTCCAGTAATAAAAATCTTTTTGAGATTTTGAAATGCGACAAGAAAATAAAGTAAAAAACTGAGCAAAAATACGAGGTTGATAATACTGGTTCCTAAAAAAAGTTACGTCTACTTTCTGGTTTTGAAATAAATTTGAACGATACCCATGATGAACGTACAGTAATACCCCAAAAGAAAAAATAAGAAAAGTCGTAATTTTTTTTAAGAACTTTTCTACACAATTATTCAAAGAAATATGCTGCATCTAAATTTTCCTCACACTTAATAAATCTGTTGAAAACTACATAATGTAGGCTTCATCTTACAAAATTTTGTACAAAAATGTAACCCCCCCCACTAACTTGCTCTGCAAAAATTTTATAACTGTAAAGTCGTTAAACTAGGCCCCATCTTCAATTGAGTTGATTTTTTATATTTTTTGAGAATTAGATAATAGAACATTCAAAAGAAATTTGTATTCAATCAGATGTTATGCGTTGATGAAGGGGCAGTGGGATCGGATCAAGAATCTTTTACCTGGATCCCCAGGGGAATTTGAGCGTTACAGTAAAAAACAATCAGCATATTTGTGGAGGCTGCTTTATACCGTTGCCACGCAGGAATTCCGTGGAGAGGTTTTGTGATTTTAAAGCTATACATAACCCGCTTTACGAGGTAGGGCCAAAATGGCGTATGGAAAAAAGTCTTTGAGACGCTGGTAAAAGACGCCGATAACGGGTACGCGATGATCAATTCCACGATTGTGCGCACCCATCAACACAGCGCTGGCGCTAAAAAAAGACAAAAACCAAGCTATTGGACGATCCGTTGGGGGGGGGAGCCTGAGATCCAAGCAATCTGTGATGCCCAAGGCAACCCCACCAGCAATCCCATCGCTTTTCATCTTACAGAAGATGATTTGGAAGTCGCTGATGCGCTCCTCGCAAAGGCTAATGCGGTGCTTGCCGATAAAAGGGGGCGGCGAAAGCATTACAAATTGACCGAACAGCAACATCAGGTAGCGCCTGCATGAATTGGCACAAATTATTTTCAAGATTTTCTATTGTCTCGTACATGTAAGTATTCAGGATGTTCTGCTTGATATATAGCCACAACCTCTCTACAGGGGGTAATTCAGGTAAATAGGGTGGCAAGTATAAACTCTGTATACCAAATCAAAGTGAAAATGTTGGACTAATGCGTTGAAAATTGTCATTGCGGTCGACAAGATCTATGGCGATGTTGTCCCAGGTTTGGTCGAAAAAATTTGCAGCACACTCTGGCAAAACTCTTTGGCGGAGACGAAAAATCGATTGTTTCGTACATGTTCATTCTTCTCTGGTTGGGGGGCTAGGGAGGCATAAGTGTTGAAATTGTCAAAATAAATGTTTAACAGCATTGAAATCCCCTCCTGAAATAATAATTAATGTTTTAATAAAAGAGCATTAAACATTGTTGTTAATTTTTAATAAAATAGCCTCTCTTTCGGATCTTTTAAAGACCCTTCAAAAAAGTGAGGGGGAGTATGATGTGTCTTCTTAAAAAGTTTTTAATGACATAGCTACTTGTTTTAAATCGCAGAATTAAAACAAGTACTCAAAGAACGTACTTTAATCTATTTAACGTCCGTTATTTTATTGATTAACATTGAAAGCAAATATTTTTCTATAAATAATTTATAAATGGGTATATTTTTCGTTCTGCCTCCTGATTTATATTTTTTTTAATTTTTAAAATATTTATTATTTTTAATGAATAAATTCATTAAATAATCAAAAAAGTATCGGACACCTCAAGACTCTTCTATTGATTTTTACCGAAATTTAACAAAATAATCATAATTTTTTAAAATTATTGTATTGACAATACTTGTTTTTTTTTGTAGCGTCTGTATCGTATCCTTTGCTAAAAAAGAGTTTAAAATGGTTACATTAAATAAAAAATTTATGCAAATTTTTATTATGCTGCTGAGTTCAGTTTATTCTGAAGAGGGAAATGGAATAGGAAATGGTTTTGCGATAGATGCAAATCAAGAAAAAACAGCCGTTTTGAATCATTCCGTTCCTGCTGACTGTGATAGTACGATTATTGACTCGCAAGAAGAAAGTTTTCAAGCGATTATTAATAACTGCTCTGAGAGCTTTTTGTTAGAAGATCAAGAAGAAAATAAAATATTTGAAAGAGAAGAGCTAGGAAAAGGTACAAAAAGCGTTTGGAGATTTTCCCCTCTCCCATCAATTATTGATCCAATTAACTTAATTATTAAACAATGCAAAAAAAGTTTTTTGGATTTAATACAAGATGCAAGAGATAATAATGTTTCTTTAAAAGAAACGGATGGAACTCAAGCGATAGGAATAAGAGAAAAAGAAGATAAAAGTGTCCGTTTTATTTGTCCGTTCACACAGGAAGGAATAAAGACTGCTGTTAACTTGATTGATATAGATCGTCCGTCAGTTTATAATTTAGAAACTTCACTAATTGAATTTCATGCTACTATGAAGAAAATACTTCAAAAGGCTGGCCTTTATCCGAAAAACACTCCGTCTACTACAGTTGTGGTTAAAAAATTTGAAGACGAAGAAATGTTTTCTTCACTATCTGAAAAAGAAAAAGAGTTTCTTAGTACTATTGGTTTACAGCTTCGTAAAGAGTTTAACATTTTCAAAACCCTGAAAAATAATCAAGAGGGATGGGAAAATATTGAAATGCAGTTGCGTCTAGTAACAGGACCTTCTCGGTACCAGCCTCCTCATATTGACGGTAATACGATTTGCGTAGCTTCTTTTGCTGTAAAAGATGTTTATGAAGCGTACGGAAAAGAAAAACTTTTTCTTCCAAATAAAAATACTTTTTTGTGGTTTGGAGATAAAGCAAATGACTTATCCTCAAAAATTAAAGAACAGTTAACACAATGTGGCGTAGATTTTAGTTCCGTTCAAGAATTGCCTCACGGTGTTGACTATAATCCGGAAGACGAAGATTCGAAAAACGCTGTAACACTTTTGGTTATGTGGGGATTTTCGAAGCGCTCAGCATCTTATTGTTTTTTTCCTAAGCCTGTGGAAAACTTCCAAAAGCCTATTTCTGGGCAAGAATAAAGTGTATATCTTTTAAAATAAAAATCTCTTTTTTGCAAGAAGTAATTTAACTTGTTTTTTGCAAAATTCCTTTTAATTGGATAAAACTTTTTTCTATGAAGTTTTATTTTTAATTTAAATTTTAATCAAACGACATAAATGGGGTTTGCGCCCCATTTTACATTTTTATGAAAGTTTTTCATGCAAATCTTACAAAAAATTAGTATATAATTTTGAAGATAGAAAAAATACCATAGGGAAAAACTTTTCTCCCAGTGAAAACTAGTGACCGCGTTAACATTTTTACTTTTCTAACTTGTTTTGAATGATTTCACTTTTTGAAGTAAAATTTATTGCAAACTTTGTAACTATATTTAAAAAATCCAGGAAATCAATTTAGGATGAGGAGTTGAAAAGTAATTTTCGCTTGATAAGACGAAATATTAAGTTTTTTAAGATTAATAAAATTATTTGTTACGTAGAAACTATTACCATTCTAAATACAAGAAAGCCTTTCCCTTATTGTTTGGACCATAAGAATGCCTAGTCTATTTTTAGCATTCAATTTTAAAATTTCATGGCAAAAAAAATGTTACCCAATAATTTGTGAACAAAATCAAAAGAGAAGAAATGACCACACTTCTTTGCGCAGACACTCCAACACCAAGAGCACTGGAAGGTGCGTTTAGACCTTCATAACAAGAAACAAAAGCAATAACAAGCGCAAATACGACTGATTTACATAGACCTATTTCAATGTCAGCCCAATGAATTATATCTAAAGCACATCCCAAATATTGAGGCCCATGCATCCCCTGTTTTAGCACACATGTTATGTATCCTCCAAAAATTCCCATAACGTCCGAAAACAAGGTAAGCAAAGGAAGAGAGCATAAAACAGCAACAATTTTAGGGCGAACCAAATAATATAAAGGAGAAACTGCTACACTAACAAGTGCGTTAATTTGATCCGTAATTGTCATACTGGATAACTCAGAAGCTATAGAAGCACCAAGACGCCCAGCCATCATTAGTCCTGCAAGAATAGGACCTAACTCTCTTAGAATAGCAAAAACAACTAACTCTACTTGAATGCTAGAAACATCAAAGCCATGCATAGATTTTCCACTTTGCAACGCCAAAACCATACCGGCACATACTGCTGTCATCCCTACAAGAGGTAACGAGTAAAACAAATATTGAGCAAACAAGACCAAAAAAACCTTCAGATTCATAAAAGGCCCTTTCCCAGGAAAAAACACCTCAGCAAAGAATACTGCTCTTTGACCAGTATTCTGGAAAAAAACTAAGGAATGCTTTCCCACAGAATCACACAACTTCACTAACACAGACCGCTCTTCACTCATATCTTTTTATCCCTCGAACCAAATTTTACAAAATATTTCGCGTCTCGTAAAGAAAATTGATCAACGTAATATTTCAAACGACTTAATTCTTTGGGACCAGAGGCGCTTCCTAATATATAAAGAACACCTTTAAAAACACGAATCACGTAATTTTCCACTTTAATCTTATCATCCATAATCAAGCTTGCTTTGATTTTTTTTTCTGTAATTCCATCACTAATATAGTCAGTAAAATACTCCACCCCTACAGATATTTCGTTCCACACCTTGTTTACACCATTTACCTGTTTTGCAATTTTTCCTGCTTCTCTTTTCATCTCCTCATTTGGAACGCTCCCCACCAATACCACATCTTTTTGATACACTAGTGATTCTATCCCATCTAGCACCCCAGAATCATGTAACAAAAAATCTTGAGAAAGCTTAAGCCGAATCGTGCTATCATCCCAAGCTTCTGATACCGTACGATCTTGAGAATTAAAAGACAAAATTCCGCATCCTTGTACCCCTATCAATATAATGCACGTATAAAAAAAAGTACAAAAATGACTTTTAAACATATCTAAAAGCAACAAAGCAATACTATTTTCAGGATAGCTTTAAGCCTTTGTAAGGTCAAGTTGTTTTTATGGATAAACTAAGAAAATGGTCTTCTGATATAATCAAATGGAAAATCGTAACTCTATGTACTGCGTTTTGAGTACATAGAGTTATCAGCTTGAAACATTTTTTATCATAAGAAGGGTATATACTCATGCTGAATGAAATGGTTTAAAAGTTTAATTTTATGTATTAATAATTTTTCTTATGCAAATATTTCTGACAGAGGAAGAGCGCGTTGCATTAAGAACGCAGCATCGGCAAGAAAAGAACCGCCGAGTAGCAGATAGGATTAAGGCTGTTTTGCTATCCGACAAAGGGTGGAGCTATCGTCAAATTGCTAAGGCTCTTCTGATTGACGATCAGTCGTCATGTAGAGAAGTGTACCAAATCAAAGTGAAAGTGTTGGACTAATGCGTTGAAAGTTGTCATTGACGCGGTCGACAAGATCTATGGCGATGTTGTTTCAGGTTTGGTCGAAAAAAATACAGCATACTCTTGCAAAACTCTTTGGC
>NZ_BAUP01000084.1:0-12996 GCF_000648275.1 Holospora elegans E1
TTGCTTCTTCTTCAGACTCTGAAAGCACAGTAGATTTGATCTTTTTAAGACCGATAGGGAGATCTTTTGTATCTTCTCGATTCTTCCATTTGATAATTGTTTTTGGATTAACATTAAATAGTATAGCTGCTTTTGCTATGCTCTCTTCACTATTTCTCTCTACGGAGTGCCTCAGTCGTTCTGGCATTTGCGTGTAATACTTGTCTCATAAACTTTTCCTCCATGAATTATTGTCTTCATTATTGTCTTCATAATATACTCCATAATTCTATGGGATCAAACATCAGTTTCCGAAAAGGTCTAGTGAAGAAACGTTTAAAATTTAATTTTTCTAGAATAGTAATTGTTTTTTTTATAAATTTTTTTAGGATTTAGTCTTTTCATTGAGAAATATTCATTTTTTGTGTTTATAGTAGTAACTTGTTGAGGATATTGATTTTTATACGGTTTTTTTCTATACTTTTCTTTGAATGAAGCGATAGTTGTAGAGGGAAATTTTTAATGAATTTTGAGCATTATACCGAAAAAGCCCAGGAGTTTCTTCAAGAAGCGCAATCTATAGCGATCCAAAATAGTCATCCTCAAATTTTAGCAGAACATTTAGCTTTTGCCTTAATTCAAGACGCTCAAGGTGTGGGGGCGTCTTTGCTTCAGTCCGCTTCTATCAATGCAAATCAAGTAAAATCGGTGTTAGAGCGTTTATTAAAAAAGATGCCTTCAGCAAAGGGGGGACAATGTAGTGCAGGGTCTTCTTTATTACAGGCGTTGAAAGAAGCTCAGGAATTTTCCCAAAAAATAGGAGATACTTTTGTCACGGTTCAGGCTTTATTGTATGGTGTGCTTAAGGTGTTAGATTTAGATCTTTCTCCCAAAATTGATATGAAAGCTTTGGAAAAAAGTATCCAAGAACTTCGAAAAGGACGTAATGCACATAGCGCTTCTTCTGATGCACATTATGATGCGTTAGAAAAATACACAAAGGATGTAACCGCACTTGCCCAGCAGGGAAAATTGGATCCCGTGATTGGAAGAGAAGAAGAAATTCGAAGAACTATCCAAGTTTTGTCTCGGCGCAGCAAAAACAATCCTGTGCTTATTGGAGAGCCAGGAGTAGGAAAGACTGCTGTGGTGGAAGGATTGGCTCAACGTATTGCTTCTTGTGATGTTCCAGATACTTTAAGAAATATGAGGATTATGGCATTAGACTTAGGGGCTATGTTGGCAGGAAGTAAATTTCGTGGAGAATTTGAAGAACGATTAAAAGCTGTTTTGGACGAAATTGAGCACAGTAAGGGAGATATCGTTCTATTTATCGATGAACTTCACACGTTGGTGGGGGCGGGAAAAACTGATGGAGCAATGGACGCTTCTAACATGTTGAAGCCTCCATTAGCTCGAGGAGATCTGCATTGTATTGGTGCAACTACTCTAAAAGAATATCGCCAATATATTGAAAAAGATGGAGCTTTAGCGCGACGATTTCAACCGGTTTTCGTAGAAGAACCTTCTGTGGCAGAAACGGTTTCTATTTTAAGAGGGCTTAGAGAGCGCTATGAGTTGCATCATGGAGGCGTGCGCATTACTGATAGTGCACTTGTCAGTGCTGCAACTTTATCAGATCGTTACATCAACGATCGATTTTTGCCAGATAAAGCTATCGATTTAATTGATGAAGCGGCAAGTCGTTTGCGTATGGAGGTGCATTCTAAACCGGAAGCTTTAGATGAAATTGATCGTCGGATTGTTCAGTTGCGCATCGAAAAAGAAGCCTTAAAGAAGGAAAACGATCTTGCAGCAAAGACGCGTTTACAAGGATGTATAAAAGAACTAGAGAATTTAGAAGAACAAAGCCGTATTCTTAGCACACAATGGGAACAAGATCGTACTGCTTTGCATAGTGTGAAAACTCTGAAAACCGATCTGGAAAAAGCTCGTAATGATCTTATTCAGGCACAAAAAGAAAGCCAATGGGAAAAAGCGAGTAAACTAATGTATAGTACTATTCCAGATTTAGAATCTCGGATTAGGGATGAACGAGAAAAAAGCTCTCATGCTCTATTAAAAGAAGAAGTGACTGAAGGAGATATCGCAGCAGTAGTTTCAAGATGGACAGGGGTGGCTATTGACAAAATCTTAACGCAAGAACGTCAAAAATTACTGCAAATGGAAAATTTGTTACGTCAGCGAGTTGTGGGACAAAGCGAAGCTATTTGTGCGGTCAGTCGGGCAATTTGTCGTGCACGAGTGGGATTAGCCGATACCAAACGTCCTATAGGATCTTTTTTATTTTTGGGACCCACTGGAGTGGGAAAAACAGAGCTTGCAAAAGCACTAGCAGAATTTTTATTCGATGATGAAACGGCCATGCTGCGCATTGATATGTCTGAGTATATGGAAAAACATTCAGTATCAAGATTAATTGGGGCTCCTCCAGGGTATGTAGGCTATGAAGAAGGGGGAGTGCTTACTGAAAGTGTACGTCGACGTCCCTATCAGCTTATTTTATTAGATGAGGTAGAAAAAGCTCATGGAGACGTTTTTAATCTTTTCCTTCAAATTTTAGACGACGGCCGGTTGACAGACAGTCAAGGACGCGTGGTTGGGTTTAGCAATACGCTTTTGATCTTGACTTCAAATTTAGGAAGTCAGTACATGATGCAGGAAAAAAGTTCTGATCTTTCTTCTAAGACGCGCTCTCAGGTAATGGAAGTGGTACGCCACACGTTTAGACCAGAATTTTTAAATCGTTTAGATGATATTTTGTTTTTTCATAAACTTACAGAACAGCATATGCATCAGGTAGTACGTATTCAGTTAGACAATGTTCATCGGTTATTAAGCAATAAGCACATAAGGCTGCATCTGGATGACAGTGCTATCGAATTTTTAGCCAATGAAGGGTTTGAACCAGAATACGGGGCGCGTCCTTTAAAACGAATTATTCAGCGTAGAGTTTTAGATCCTCTTTCCACTTTAATTTTAGAGGACAAACTGCACGAAGGAGAAGAGATTTTTGGAAAACTTTCAGAAAACGGAAATGGTGTTACGTTTCAGATTCGTCAATAAAAATTTTTTAAGGAGATTTGAAAATTTTAAGAAAAGAAGTAAGAAAATTTACAAAAGCTTCTTAATTTTAGAAATTTTACATTAACGCATACCTCACTCGACAAAATATATAACAAAAAAGTTCATTTATTGGATGGATATGTAAAGGGATTGAAAGTTTTTATTTTTTTAGTCCCCCTCTGGAATAGAAAAAAAATTTTCCAAACACTTAAAAATTTTTTTAGATAAAATAAGATTTTGATATGCACTTTATTCGCACTTTATTCACATTAAGGAAAAAAATTTTCTTCACAAGCTAACTGAGAATTTTCTCCAGAACACAAAATTCTAAGAGTATACAATAAAATTTTTACGTCTAGGGTATAGCTTTGGTGCTGAATATACTCAAGATCGTAAGAAAACTTTTGGCTCCAGCTAAGAAAATTTCTTCCCTTAATTTGAGCCAGCCCCGTAAGTCCTGGCCGTACGGAATGACGCTGTAAAGGAACTCGTTCATTAATAAATTCTGGAACCAGAGGTCTTGGTCCTACGAGACTCAGGTCTCCTCTTATAACATTCCATAAAGAAGGAACCTCATCCAAACTGTAAGAACGGATAAATGCTCCGTAACAAGAAATTTCCACCTCTTCAGGCTTCATCAAGACTCCAGAAGGATTTTTTTGACACATAGAACGAAACTTAATAATACAAAATTTTTTCTGATATCGCCCGATACGCTGCTGAACAAAGAAAATTGGAGATCCTAGAACAATCCAATTACATAACATCATTCCTAAAAAAAAGGGAGCGATGATAAGCAAAATTGTTCCGCTTACCGCGATATCTAATCCCCGTTTGCTATAAAAAAAAATATTTGCTCTATATCTTTTAGGGGATAAAATCGTAAAAAAACTTCCAAAAAAATACCAAACGATAACTTCAGCAAAAACAAATCCCCAAACCGGAGAACTGAAAAAAATAAAAAACCAAAACAAAAAAAGCTTTCGATTTTTTTTAAAAAACTTCTGTATTTTCATAAGATAAGAAGTTAAAAACTAAATAAAAAGAATACTCCAAACATTTTCTAAAGATAAAGGAAACTAAAAAAGTAAAATTTTTTAACAAACGGAGCGGATGATGGGAGTCGAACCCACGACCATCAGCTTGGAAGGCTGGAGCTCTACCACTGAGCTACATCCGCATGTTCTGGAGAGAGTAGGATTTAAACCTACGTAGACTTGTGTCGGCAGATTTACAGTCTGCTGCCTTTGATCGCTCGGCCATCTCTCCTTACGAACACTATATCTTATATTTCAGAGCACTGTCAATCCCTAAAACTTTGTTTCTTTTTACGTCGCTTTTTAACATTTTTATATTAAATAATTTACATTTTTTTCTAACAAAACATTATTTTTTGAAAAATATTGATTTGTTTGACTTTTTTATTAAAATGGAACTACATATAAAAAAGTTAAATTAAGACTGTGATCATACCTCATACACTTTTGGTACTTTTGTTTGCTTGGCTAGTAACCTTTGTGGTGTGCAAAAGTTTACGAATTAATCTAATTCTAGGATATTTAATCACTGGTATGATTCTTGGTCCCAGTGGAATGAACTATCTAGAAACGAGCAACTTTTTGCTTTATTTGGGGGAATTCGGAATAAGCCTTTTTTTGTTTACACTTGGTGTAGAAATTCCCTGGCATCGATTGATTGCGTTAAGACGATATATTTTTGGTGTAGGAGTAGCACAAGTTTTTTTGTGTGCCTTAGTTATTTCAGGAATTTTGTACATTCAACCTATTTTAAATACGCAAGATACGCTATTTTTAGGTTTGTTATCCCTAAGTTTAGCTTTTTCTTCCACGGCAGTCATTATCCAGATTCTTTCTGAGCGATTTGAACTTACCAGTACAGTAGGACGAGTATCTTTAGGTATTTTATTATTCCAAGATTTAGCAGTTATTGGAATGTTTGCTTATCTTGGGATTGATATGCAAAAAGCACCACTATGGATTAATCTTTTGAACTGGTGTGTCGGGGCTCTACTGTCAGGGCTTTGGGTTATTTTAGTGTCTTGGTTATGTAAGTACGTTATGAGACGGTACAATCAAAGAGATATCGGTCTTGCTTTCATATTTATCACGGTTTTAGCAGGAAGCTTTATTACTCACCATTTTGGACTATCTTCAGAACTCGGCGCGTTTTTAACGGGAGTGAGTATTGCTAGTACATCTTGGCGTCATCACCTAAACGATGAATTACATCCGTTTCGTATTATCCTTTTTGCTTTTTTCTTTTTTATGGCAGGAATGCAAATAAATCTTAAAACTTGTTTAGAACAGGCACAATGGATTGCTTACGGTGTTACTTGGATGTTTTTAGCTAAGTTGTTTGTCATGTTATTTTTAAGTAGGATATGGAAATTTTCCTGGAATGCCTCTTTACAGTTAGGAATATTGATTGCAGGAAGCAGTGAATTTTTATTTATTCTTATTACAAATCCTGCTTTTAAAAATTATTTTTCTCCTGTAACACAGCAGATTGGTTTTGGGATTACGTTTTGTTCTATGATGTTAACGCCAATTTTATTTTCAGTAACGCGCTATTTTTTAAAATTTCTGGAACATCGAGGAGTTTTTTCTCAAGAACACAAAAAAAGAGACAAAGTAGATGTTATTTTAGCTGGCTTTGGCCATGTGGGACAAACCGTTGCCTTGGCTTTAGAGTTAAATTTTATTTCTTTTCTGGTGGTTGATTACGATATTGTGCGCTTAGAAAAAGCAAAAGCTTTGGGATATCCAATTTTGCATGGTGAAGCACGAAATGTAGAATTTTTAAAAAAAGCAGGTGTTGGAGAGGCAAAAATTTTATTGCTAACTTTTGGTCATTCTAGTACTTGTGTAGAATTAGTACGCAATATCCGCGCTAAATTTCCTCAGCTTTACATAGCAGTTCACGTGAGAAGTGCCCAGCAAGCTCAACATTTTCAAGGACTCAGTATATTTTTAGTTTATCCAGAAGCTTTGGAATCTGGGTTGCAAATGGCGGCAATTAGTTTGGAATGTTTAGGTTTTTCTAAAGAACATGCTGCATATATGGCAAAAACCACCCCAAAAACGTTATTTATGGAAAACATGGAGCGCCAAGATGATATTCAAGAAGATTAGCGCGCTAACCTGGAAAGACAGGCTACACCTAACTTTGGGATCTTTAGGATATTTAGCAACTTTGATATTTCCCCAATTGACGTTTACTTCATTAGTATCGGCGCTTGGAATTTTCCTTTTTTTTCATTCTTTTTCTTTTGAAAAAGGAGGGGGGGTATTCTTATTGTTTCTTGGAATATGGGCACTAGATGTTTTAGGGTATGGTACTTTGATTTTTCATGTGGGAAGAGTGGTAGGAATGATTATACCGATTCATAAATGTTTTAGTAAAGAATCTCTTTCAACAAAGATACTTTGGCTTGGATTTGCATTAGTGTTTCTTAGCTATATTGATGGGCTGTACATTCAAAATCCAGCTCCTTACTGGTTTTTAAAATCTTTAATTTTTCCGTTAAGTTTTAGTTTGTGCGTCTTGAATTGGCGAAAAATTTTGGCATGGTCTTTAAAAACCGGTTGTCATTTATTAAATTTTTTTTCTAAAAATGAAATTTTACTTCTATTTTTATTGAGTTTTTGTATTGTATTTTTTATAAATTTTTTAGAGATAGGGACATTTATTTTTGGGCTTAATGCCAAACATCGTATTATGTACCTAAGTATGGTAACAATGCCTTTTTTTTGGTGGTTAATTGACAACAATTATAAAAAAGACGCCTTTTGGATTTTTGGATTTTTAATTTTTCTCAATGGTTACTTCCAATGTCGTTTAGGAATTATAGCGATTTTTTTTGCTGTAGCATTAAGGCATTTGTTTTTATTTTATCCTAAAACAACCGTTTGGCTTTCTCAATGCATATGGAATATAGCTGCTGGAAGTGTAACTTTGATTTTTCAATGGATTATTCAGTTGAAAATTATAAAAAAAATTGCAACTTTGAATACAAGTTTTTATGAAAGATTGGTATTTTGGCGTCATTTTAATGAAACAAGCGATCAAGTTTTTTGGTTTGGAATGGGAATTGGAAAGTTTTTTCAAATTCTTCTTTCCGCCATATCTTATCAAAACATAGAAGGAGTAATAAACACTGTTCCTTGTCACACCCATTGCCTTTGGTTAGATTTGAAATTATGCTTTGGGTGTTCGGGAATAATCGTATCAAGCGTTTTGCTTGCGGCAATAGGAGTAAAAATTTTAGATGCTTATCTTCGCCCATTTTCCTCTGTGACTTTTGGCTTGTGCGTTTATCTACTCATTATTTATATTACTTTTTTCGGGATTTTTTCTCATTTTTTTGTACTAAGCTGGGTAGGGTTTTCTTGGATAGTTGGAAAGATTTTTTATTGTTCTACGTGGAACAAAAGTTTTAGAATAGAAAAATAATATGTGCTTAAAAAAAACAAAGGCTGGAAAATATATGAAAAAAACAAAAATTATTTGTGTTATGAACCAAAAAGGTGGGGTCGGAAAAACAACGACAGCAGTTAATTTGGCGACAGCTTTTGCTGCGGTGGAACACAAGGTGTTACTTGTCGATCTTGATCCTCAAGGAAATGCAACTACTGGTATTGGAAACTTAAATTTAAAATACACAGTATATGAAGCGTTACTTCACTTAAAGCCTTTCACTGAAGTTGTTTCAAAAACTTTTCTTCCTTGTTTAGATTTAGCAGGATCTAACAATGAGTTAGCTGGAGCAGAGATAGAATTAGTTCCATTTTTAGACAGAGAAAAATATTTAACAATTGCACTAGAAGAATTAAAAAACAAATATCAATACATCTTTATCGATTGTCCGCCGTCTTTAGGATTATTAACTCTAAACGCTTTAGTATCTTGTGATTTTGTACTAATTCCTTTGCAGTGTGAATTTTATGCATTAGACGGACTTAGTCGATTGTTAGCAAATATACAGACTATACGACAGACGTTTAATTCTTCTTTGAAAATTTTAGGAATTCTACTGACAATGTATGATAAACGCTGTTTGTTAAATCAACAAGTTGCTCAAAATGTACGAGATTATTTTAAAAATCTTGTTTTACCTGTTGAAATTCCAAGAAATATTAAAATAGCAGAAGCTTCCTCTCATGGGAAGCCTATAATTTTCTATGATTGTAAAAGCTTAGGAGCATTACGATATCTAGAACTCGCCAATTATTTACTAACGCTTTACAACTGGAATAACTAGTATTTGAACTTTGTTTTTAAAAAAGGTTACTTTTCTCCATAGAAAATAGTTCTTCTGAAAAAAAGTTTGCATCGAAATTTACCCAGTCTTCTATACCTTCCCCAACTCCCATTCCGTATATTGGCAGCTTAAAAGTTTGGGTTAAAGAAACTAACATCCCAGCTCTAGCGGTACCATCCATTTTATTAACAATCATTCCAGATAGCGGAAGGATTTTTTCAAAAGAAGAAACTTGGGTGGTCATATGCTGCCCTGTGGTTCCGTCTAATACCAGTAAAGTTTTTAAGGTATAGGAATTACTTCCGTAATATTTTGTAATAACGCGATGAATTTTTTTTAGCTCATCCATTAAGTCGCTACGATGAGGAAGTCTTCCAGCAGTATCAATTAGAATAACATCATTATTGTTGCGTTGAGCATCTTGTAATCCTTGATAAACTAAACTTCCAGGATCTTTAGAGCGCACTGATTTTGTATTAAAAAAATCAGATTCAGTACTTAATGTTTCTATTTTTGTGATTTCTGCTTTAGCACGCTGAGCCCAAATTTCTAATTGACGTTGAGCACCAGCCCTAAACGTATCGGCAGCGATACATCGAACCCTTTTATGACGCCAACGATGTGCTAATTTTCCTAAAATTGTGGTTTTTCCAGCTCCATTAACACCTAAAAACACGACAATCCATGGATTAGATGCGCAAGAGCGCTCTGCATCTAAGTGCGCTTCGTAAGGTTTAAGCAATCCCGAAAGATGCTCTTTTAGTAAATGAACAGCGTTGGTCCAATTCGTGGGGCGTTGTTGAATAACATAATTTGCTAATGCTGTGGAAGCGTCCATGCCAAAATCTGCTTCCAGTAACAAATCTTCTAAATCTTCTTTATGAGAAACAGGAGCGCCAAACCAGGTTTGAATTTTTTCAGATAATCCTTGAGCGCCATTGTATAACTTTTCTTTGATTTTTTTCCACATACTCGTTTCCTTTTTATATTTTTTAATTCTCTTTTGCTTGAGATTCAAAAAAACTACCACTTTTTTTTATATACTCTGAAAATTTTATGTATTGATCGGTTGTTAGAGCTTCAGGGCGATCCTGCATAGAAGCGCCTACACTGGTTAGCCCATCTTTTACTAACTGTTCTGGAAAAATTTTTGTAAAATTAATCAGAGAATTTTTAAGAATTTTTCTGCGTTGAGAAAAACAATGCTTCAAAACAAACTCTAAAATATCAAAATCTACTTTTCTAGTGTTTCTTCTAAGATGTATTACGTAAGACCAAACTTTTGGAGATGGAACAAAACATTCAGGACCTAACTCTAGCACTAATTGGCTTTGAGCTACGCTTTGCATCATAACAGAAAGACGTCCGTAAGCTTTTGTAAAAGGAACAGCCATTACGCGCGCTCCCACTTCTTTTTGTACCATAAACACTGCTTCTGGAAAATGTTCACTGTATCGTAGCCATCTTAACATAATTGGAAGACTAATATTATAAGGTAAATTCCCTACCAAAATTCCTTTTGGACATTCATACCATTCTTGTTTTAATGTATCTCCCCAAAGTATATGCAAAGCAGGGATATACCGTTCAAGAGTTTGAGAAAATCGTTGATCTTTTTCCATAACACAATACTGAGAAAACAAAGGATGTAAATAATCAGTAAGCGCACCTAATCCAGGACCAATTTCTGTAATAGCATTCAGTTTGCTTCGAGATTGAATTTCTTCTATTCTTTTTGTAATGGTGACCAACACTTCAGAATTTTTTAAAAAATGCTGTCCCCATCGTTTTAATGCTTTAATTTTCACAGTCATACAAAAGTATTTAATTTACATAAATACAATGTATCACGCTTTGTGTAAGTGGGCTAGGCACAACTAATCGTTTGAAAATAAAATATATAGAGGCTTAAATTAATATTTACGGATAAATATAGCGCGCACAATATGTAAATTATACCACGTTAATCTTTTCTTAGTATTTAAGTTATGGCATATTCTATAAATTTTTTCTTAAAAGTTTTTTCTATTAAAACATTAAGTTGGCATTACTATTGTGAGGTAGAGTATAAAAATAGAGCCCCACTTAACCAGAAATAAACCTTTTACAAGATGTTTAGGACTTCCAGATTCCTACTGAGCAGGAAAACGCCTGAATATTGCTTTCAAGTAGGAGTATGTATACCATTTCAAATTAGACCGTTCTATACCAAATCAAACTGAAAGTGTTGGACTAATGCGTTGAAAATTGTCATTGACATGGTCGACAAGATCCATGGCGATGTTGTGTCCCAGGTTTGGTCGAAAAAATTGCAGCATACTCTTGCAAAATTTTTTGGCAGGGACGAAAAATCGATTATTGCGCAACATGTTCATTCTTCGATGGGGTTCAGGTTGGGGCTGGAAATAATGCACCTCAATCCCCCTTTCTTTTTCTGCTTTTTGGAGGTCTTTGCTTGTAGGGGCCTTGATCCAAGATCAGGTGAATTTTAGGCGCCTTTGGATAAGCGTCTTTCAGCTGATCAAAAAGCATCTTCAAGGTTTTTAAGGATACCACCGTCGGGCGCATGTGCGTCACTCCCATCAGGTTCATGCGTGTCATGGGGGTGCCTGACAGGTGATTTTCGTTGCCATGGTGGGGGGCGCCATCACCAAACATCCGGCGGTGTTGTCATCGCCGTTGAATAAACGCTTCCTGCTTGGCTGCCTTTGTGGGCCGTGCTGCTAGCTTTTTAAATGAAAAGTTATGGGCGTGCAACGTCTTGCCTTAAATCGCAGCCATAGGATTCAAGCATACTCCCCCTCACTTTTTTTCAGGTAGTTTAAAAGATCGCTGAAATCAAAGAGTAAGAGTTTATCTTTGATCCACCTGAGTCCCCTTGTGAAGTATGAATACAAAGGAGCTCTGACTGTTTTTTTGTAAGCAATTTCTTGTGTAAGGCCCGTTATAAAAGCGTATACAATAGCAACAGCGACAATGGTCATAAGTTTGGAAAGTCTTCCCAAATCTTTCATAGGGGTATTTTCAAGGTTAACCCCTTGCGTTTTCATAGTTCTGAACAGCCGTTCAATGTCCCATCTTTGTTTGTAGGCTTTTATCACCCGGTCTTTATCTTAAGCAAATGACAAGGTGCTCATCTTTAATCTTTTTACCTACGATACCCCCCTAGGATCATCCAGCATGTTACAGATGGCGGCTTTCGTCCGTATTTAGGTGAGTAAAAAAATCCTTCAAAGGCTTTTTAGAGGTGCCGAAGTTGGCCAATGGATTATCTTTTATACGGATAAAAAAAGGGATCTTGTAGTCACACAAATCAGTCACACAAATAAGTGATCCAATCTTTGCCCACAAATTCGCGATCAGCTGAAAAGGAGAAAATTTAATCGCCCCCAAAGATTTCCTAAAATTGATTTAATAAACTGATGCGTGCTTGGGTGTGCGAATTTTCCTGGTGATCAAGCATGCTCCAAAACAAAGGAAATGTAATCTTTCCAACTCTAACAGCTAGTACGAGGTAATTGATATTCTGCGTTCCAAACTTCCAATTGGTGCCATCGAGCATTAAACGCATTTTAGGAACTTGCTCCAAAATGCTTGATATCAAGGCTTTTGAGAAGAGTCCAGAATCAATTACTTGTCCTTTAAAAAAACGCCTGACGCGTTCAAGCTTGGATTTTATTGAAGGTGGAGAGTGCATCTTGTGGATCATCGCAGGATGCTGAACCTTTCGCTGATCGATCATACTAAGTACGAAGGTTTTAAAAGTCTCTGCGCGGGAATTGTGAAAAGCTAATAGTTTTATTATCTTATTTATTAAGGATGATAGGTTCATTTGCATTAAACATTGTTGTTTGTTTTTAATAAAATAGTCTATCTTTCGGGTCTTTTAAAGACCCTTCAAAAAAGTGAGGGGGAGTATGGGATTCAAGAACAGATATCGCTTACTTTCATATACGTTGTGGCTTCCAAACGTGCTATAAGTTCTGCTGTTTGTAAAATATTCAGCTTGCTTACAGAGCCCTCGCTTTACACCATTAACTTTTGATCTTCCTTATACTCCTCTACGATCGTCAATCAAAAAAGCCTAAGCAATTTGACGAGCTCCACCCTTTGTCGGATAGCAAAACAGCCTTAATCCTATCCTCTACGCGTCGGTTCCTAACGCAACACGATCTTCTTCTTTCAGAAATCTTTGCGTAAGAAAAATTATTAACACATGAAATTAAACTTTTAAACAATTTCATTTAGCATGAGTATAGATGCAGTCAAAGACAATTTCCTGTTAGGCCGTTTTGACTAGAAAAAAAAATAACTATTATAAGATCGTAGTCGGTGTTTGTGTTTTATCCAAGAGTTGTATTCATGATCGATACATACGTTATAAATTTGGATCGCGCCAAAGATAGATGGAACAAAATAATGCCTAAGTTGTCAGAATTTTCTGATTTCAATATAAGACGCATAGTAACTATTGACGGAAAATATGAAAATTTTTCACATATCTCGTTTGAACTCTACCAAACCTTTCGAAATTTTGGCCACCCCTTAAGTACAGGAACAATCGGATGCTACCTTAGTCATGTTAAAGTGTGGGAAAAGTTTTATAGCTCCCAAAAAGATTACTGCCTTGTTTTAGAAGATGATGTAAC
>NZ_BAUP01000083.1:0-7710 GCF_000648275.1 Holospora elegans E1
TTCCTATACTGATGGTCCTTACTTACTAACTCTTCTAAACTTACCATTGTTATTTGCGTGCTCGACACTTCTTTCACCTTGCCTTGATTTTTTCCTTCTTATACCAAAAATTACCTTATCTCGCAACACTCCCATTCTAAAAAGTCCATATTAGTTATTAGGAAGGAAATTTGTTAAACGGCCGTCATAAAAGTGATTTCAAGGTAGAACGCGTATAATTTTTTCATTCGTTCGTTGGGGATTGTTTTTATATTGACTTTTCATTAAGGCATGCTAATTAACCCTTAAGAGGCCTGGATAATCTTGTCCCCATGTGTGGATATTTTGTAGATAACTCTTATTATTTTTTGCAAAAACCCCTTGATTTCCAAGGACAAATTGAGTGTTTTTGGGGTGTGGATAACTCTGTGGAGAAAAAACCCAAATTATCCCATTGACTCCCAGATATTCCCATGCAATGCTTAATACAGTCATAAGGTGTGATTTTATAAATAAGTGCAATTATTTTTATCAACTTTTCAAAATAAGATCGATAAAAAAGGGCGTGTTTCGGTTCCTGCTTCTTTTAGAGCAGTTTTAAGTGAGCAAGCTTTTCAGGGAATTGTTGTATTTCGCTCCTTAACACTTCAAGCGATTGAAGGATTTAGTATGGCGCGCATGGAAAAGCTTAGTCAGGATTTAGACCAATTGGACGTGTTTTCTCAAGATTATGAAGATTGGACAGCAAGCATTTTTGCAGATTCTCACCAACTTCCTTTTGATTCTGAAGGGCGCGTGCAATTACCCGAATTTTTTTGTACTTATGCCGGAATCACCGATGTGGTGGCATTTATTGGAAGAGGAAAAAGTTTTCAGCTCTGGAATCCTTCTACATTTTTAGATTATCAAAACTCAGCTCGAAATCGCTTAAAAAATAAAGAACACGGCTTAAGAGCAATGGTGTAAAGACAGATGCACATTCCTGTACTCTTTCAAGAAATTAATTGTTTGTTAAAAACATTAAAAGAGATACCTTCTTTTCCTGTAGTGGTGGATGGAACTTTTGGAAGGGGGGGACACACAAATCTTTTGCTAAAACACTTTCCCGAAAGTAAAATTTTTGCTTTTGATCAAGACCCAGAAGCCATTAATTGGGGAAAATCTCAAAATTTCTATAAAAATATTTTATGGGTACAGGACTGTTTTTCTAATTTTGTTCATCACATTCATGAGCCTATATCCGGGATGATATTAGATTTGGGAGTTTCTTCCCCTCAATTAGATCAACCAGAAAGAGGATTCTCTTTTCGGTCTTGTGGACCTCTAGATATGCGTATGAGCAAATCAGGAATTACAGCAAAAGATATATTAAAAAATGCGTCAGAAAAAGAATTGAGTAATATATTTTGGACGTATGGTCAAGAACGTCGCGCACGTTATTTTGCAAAAATCATAAAAAATCATAAAGGACCTTTAGAAACCACTACAGATTTAGCGCAATGCATTTGTAATGCTTTGGGGATCAGAAAAAAAACATTTGATCTTCACCCAGCTACACGTGTATTTCAAGCATTGCGTATTGTCGTAAACCGCGAGCTGGAGGTGTTGTTTCAAACTCTTCCTAAAGCTATTTCTTCTTTGGCACCTTTTGGTATCTTAATTGTGATTAGTTTTCATTCTTTAGAAGACGGCATTGTAAAACGAGCCATTCAAGCTTGTTCTAAAGACCAGTATCGATTTTCAAAAAAACCTATAATTCCTACTGATTTGGAAATCAAAGAAAATCCCAGATCGCGCTCTGCCAAATTGCGCTGGGTGCAACGGTGTGAGGCCTTGTTATGAATCTAGCACACACTACGTTTTTTTGTGAAAAAATGTTATCAAGAATAATTTTAATAAAAATAGTAAATTTTTGTGTTGAAGCGCTAACGATCGTTGTTCAGGTTCAATACAGTTAATAAGAGGTGGATTTATGAAAATTGTGTTATGTTCGTCCTTTATAATGGCCACATTGTCAGGGATGTTTTTATTTCATGTAAAATATCAGGTCATGGCGTTAGAGCGAGAATATCAAACCGCCCAAAGTCAATGCGTTCAATTAGAGGAACAAATTTCTATTCTTCAAAGTCAGTGGTGCTATTTAACACGTCCTGAGCGAGTTGAAGCATTAATTAATCATCATTGGTCTCATTGGGGAAAACTAAATTTAGATCAAGTTATACAGTGGCCAAATACAGTCTTTGTCGCAAAACAAGGTTCTGATTCCTCTTCTGGGACTCATTTCTAGGTTAACGAATAAAAATCATTAAATCAACTCAATAAAAGGAGCCAACATTGTCTTTTTCTTCTTGTCTTATTTTGGGAGAGTTACAAGATAAACTTCAAGATGTTCTTGATTATCCTATTGGAATCTATGACAGCGGATTGGGCGGAATAAAAGTACTTTTAGACCTATATCGAGCTATGCCCGACAGACGTTTCGTGTATTTTGCAGATTTGCATCATATGCCTTATGGAGAGCGATCCTCTGATTCTGTTGTGCAATTATCTCAAAACAATGTAAAATTTTTAGAAAAACAAGGATGTATTCTAATTGTTGCTGCCTGCCATACCAGTACGACGTGTTTAAAAGCCAACAATATTGTGCCTTCAAATTACTTTATAAGCATGGCAGAAAGTTTGTACGCAGTAATTCAAGAGGCGGTTTCAGAACAATGTATTTCAGAAGTTACAGTTTTAACAACTCAGCGAACTCTTGATAGTGGCGTGTATCAAGCTCATTTGCTTCAAAAGATGCCTAGATTGACTCTTCATGTTGTGGCTTGTCCTTCATGGGTATTGGCCATTGAATCCCAAGATGAAGACGAAAAATACAAGGCAGTTAAAGAAATATTGCCTTATATTTATAACACTTCTGCTATTGTTTACGGGTGTACGCATTTTTCTGAGATGGATGCAGTATTAAAGGCCTGCCTTCCTTCTAAGTGTTTAAGATTAGATCCCAGTTCTGCACTATGCGGGGCTCTTAAGCGTAAAGGAGGAAGAAAGCCAAAAAATTTAATAGATTCAAATCAGATTCGAGTAATTACGAATGGGGCGCTTGCACCCCAGTTAGAACACTTTATTAAACACTTTTCAGGAAAATGTTCTGGGGTTGAGTATATTTCTCCAACAAAACTTTGGAAGTCTGTAAATTTTTTTGACGTTAGTTAAAAGTGCTGTGGTTTAGATTTATGGATTAAAATTAAGCGTATTCAATATTTTTTGAAATGAGGGATTTGACGTAGTGAAAGTCATTAATAAATTGAACTTTATTAGAATTCTTCGTAAACTGTTACTTAACTAACTCCATAGTATAGATAGCAAAAATAAGATTAAAATCTAAGTCCAAATCTTCTTCTATTTCTGCAGCGATGATTATATAGCAAAAGCTAAATAAAATGATTTTAATTAATAATTTTATGAGATATTCAGTAAATTTTAGACGCAGAGAGTTAGAAATCAGAGAGGAAGGAGGGCTATAGTAATTTAGGTTGAATTGGGTGTAATTTTTTTGTTAAAACAAAAGGAAAATGACAAAGAGCTACAGCAACGATTTAAGACAAAGGAGAATAGAATATTTAGATGAGGAGAACGGGTATATTAAAGCATCGCAACTATTTAAAATCAATGTATCAGTGATAGGCGGGTGGCATAAAAAATGCAGACAAGAAGGCAGTTATTTTCCTAAGAGGCGTGGTGGCTCAGAAAAAAGATTGACTTAGAGAAGTTTGAAGCGTACGTCAAAGAAAACCAAGATATACCCTTGAAAAAAGCTGCTCAAGAATTTGGGGTACACTCAGTTACTGGTTAAAAAGATTAGGCTATAGCTTAAAAAAAAGACTTTTCCTACGTGGAAACAAGCAAATAAAAGCGAAGTTAGTATCAAGAATCGATAAATATATGGCGTATCCAAATATTGTATATATTGATGAAAGCGGCATTGATATGGCTATGTGCGAAGACAGAAGGTTGGGGCAGAAAAAGTAAAAAGTTGGCTGGCAAAAAGAGTGGGATCAAAGAACAAATAGTATTGCCGGTTTGGTTAATAACAGGCCGATAGCACCAATGGGGTTTAACGGATCTTGCGACGCAGTATTATTCTAAGCTTGGGTAGAAATTTCTGATCAAGGAACTAAAACCTGGCCAAGTTATCATTATGGATCATACTCCCCCTCAATTTTTTGAAGGGTCTTTAAAAGATCCGAAAGACAGCCTATTTTATTAAAAATTAACAACAATGTTTAATGCAAATGAACCTTCGTACTTAGTATGATCGATCAGCGAAAGGTTCAGCATCCTGCGCTGATCCACAAGATGAACTCTCCAGCTTCAATAAAATCCAAGCTTGAACGCGTCAGGCGTTTTTTTAAAAGGACAAGGAATTGATTCTGGACTCTTCTCAAAAGCCTTGATATCAAGCATTTTGGAGCAAGTTCCTAAAATGCATTTAATGCTCGATGGCACCAATTGGAAGTTTGGAACGCAGAATATCAATTACCTCGTACTAGCTGTTAGAGTTGGAAAGATTGCATTTCCTTTGTTTTAGAGCAAGCTTGATCACCAGAAAAATTCGCACACCCAAGCACGCATCAGCTTATTAAACCAATTTAAGGAAATCTTTGGGGGCGATAAAATTCTCTCCTTTTCAGCTGATCGCGAATTTGTGGGCAAAAATTGGATCACTTATTTGTGTGACTTATTTGTGTGACTACACGATCCCTTTTTTATCCGTATAAAAGATAATCCATTGGCCAACTTCGGCACCTCTAAAAAGCCTTTGAAGGATTTTTTTACTCACCTAAATACGGACGAAAGCCGCCATCTGTATAACATGCTGGACGATCCTAGGGGGGGTATCGTAGGTAAAAAGATTAAAGATGAGCACCTTGTCATTTGCTCAAGATAAAAACCGGGTACTAAACAAACAAAGATGGGACATTGAACGGCTGTTCAGAACTATAAAAACGCAAGGGGTTAACCTTGAAAATCCCCCTATGAAAGATTTGGGAAGACTTTCCAAACTTATGACCATTGTCGCTGTTGCTATTTTATACGCTTTTATAACGGGCCTTACACAAGAATGTGCTTACAAAAAAACAGTCAGAGCGCCTTTGTTATTCATACTTCACAAAGGGACTCAGGTGGATCAAAGATAAACTCTTATTCTTTGATTTCAGAGATCTTTTAAACTACCTGAAAAAAAGTGAGGGGGAGTATGAAAAAAAAGGGGGGGGTAAGAAAAAAACTTTTAATGAATCAGTGTAAAATGGATTAATCTGAAACTTTTTACTTTATGGGGAGGGGTATTTTATTCCATAAATCAACATAAAAATGCTTTTCAGATTTTTTTTCGCAATAAGCAACCACCCCCCCATATATAAAAACCATTTTTCTTTTTTAAAGCGTGACGCGTTACCAGAGATTATCAAATCGTTTGTTTTGTGTACAATGCGTGTCTTTTTACATTAAATACCTACCTTACAAACTAATCAGAAGATTCGGAAAGATTTTTTCTAAAACGATCTAAAATAATAACCTTGGAATCTTTTTCTTGCTCAGATTCTGAATGTGCTAAATTTTTTTCTTGAGCGGGATAAAATTGAAGAGCGAATTTTTCATCCGGGTCAATAAAAGATCGTAACGCTTTAAAGGGAACAACAATTAGGTGTTGATGCTCGTCAAAAGCTAACTCCACAGAAAAAAGGTCATCTTTGATCCGTAAATTCCAAAATTGGTCATGTAACAAAATGGTCATTTCCTCTGTATACTTAATACGCAACGTTTTATCCATTTGTACACCAGAAATTCTGGGATCAAAGGTAAAATAAAGCTGAGGTGGTTTTTCTGTTTTTTTTGCAAGAAACTGAAGAGCTTTTCGAACAACGCTGTATTTTCCTTCTTCAACCCATAGATGATATTGCATGTCTCCTCTCTCAATCTTGGGAGCTTTCTGTTGCCCGGCGCTCCCAAAACCGCTGACTTAGTGTTAGTCTACTGGAGCGCTCTAAGCTGCTACAGCATACCTTACACGACCCGAAAGACTGTTGTTTGCAACATTCTTCACGAATACTTTGCCAAATGCGTTATTAAAGTTCGCATTTATGTTTTTGGCCCGAAACACCGGTACCATGGTGAACGAAAGCTATACGGTTCAACGCACGTCGATCCTAATTCGCCCCCACATAAAAAGAATATCCATCTCATAAGGTGGAGGCGCCGGGCTCTGCCCCCGGGTCCGCAACGTCTACTGCTTATAGTGTTTATCGTTATAGCCAAATGGCTCCTTTACTCTAACATATTTTTTATTTTAGGGCAATAGAGACTAGGCCAGAAATGGAAAAAATTTAGAAGAAAAAAGCTATGCTTGTAAATCAAAGTCTTATTAATTAACGTTTTCATAAAGATCATTACCTACCAAGAGGGACGGTAAACAGAAGAAACTGCAGAAGGTTTATTTAAGCGAGCTCTTAAAGGAAATTTGTACTTTAGCGTTAGCAGGACCTGAGTGTAAACAGGGCGAAGATTTACAAGAACTGCTCCTCCTAAATCAGTAAACGCAACTGTAGCTTTTTTTTTACCACATATATTTGCGGTAATATCTATTCCCATTAAAAATACGGGACTTACTTGAAAATCTGCCCCAACTCCCAAAACTGCTCCTTTAAACCAATATACTCTGGAAGGAACCACAAGGCGAGTTAAGGTGCTTCTTTCAAGACTGATCCCTGTGCGCGTCATCATGAATCCTGATTTCGCATAAAAAAACACGCGTCGAACTAGAGGGCCAAATCGAAGACCAGTGCTCCAGAATCCTTTGTTCTTTATAAGCAATTTTTCTTCAAAATGTACTGCAGAGGGCGCTGCATCATTATTTTCATCAGGATAACGATAACTTCCTGGAAATGCAGCTTTTCCTAATGTTGTGCTTAAGGAGCCGTTTAAAAAGTACCCCAGCATCCATCCTTTTCCAGACTGTCCCGAGATTTTGAAGTCATAGCCCGTTTCTATACCTGCAACAAACCCATTTTGAGAGACCCCATCTTGAAGTTGATCCGGGCGAATATACCCAACTCCCATAGGACCTTTAGGAATTTCAATATCTATCGCTGCCAGTTCGCTTCCCATACCTCGCGTTGGGCAATTATTAAAAGCTCCTGAGCAGTATCCTAAATTCAGTCCCATAAATCCTCCTTCTCGAGCGCAAGGAACACCGCATTTTTTGAAACAGGAGGCTCTTTGAGGGGTCAAAACAGGAACAAAAAAAATAAAAGATTTTGTAAAATTTATCAGATTTTGGAAAATCTTAGAGTGCTCAAAAAAAAATCTCTTCTTTATCTCTTTTTTACGTATTTTTGGGAATAAGGGCGCCGTCTTGAATAAATAATCGAATAAAAATCGTGTTATCAAAACGCTCTTAAAATCTTCAGAGCCAAAAACCACTTTCATAACTCTCCTTAATTTTTGCCTTATTTATTATTCATAAATTATTTAGTACTGTATAGTTAGTTTACTAAAGGTTAAATGCTCAAAGAGATTTGAGGTTAAAAAGCATCACATGATTGCTAAAATTTTAAACTTACAAATCAAGAACTGAATCAGAATTTTTTTATTTTATATTGTGTTTTTGTAGACAAAATCAAATAAAACGGTAATAGTTTTTTATTTTTTATAATAACATTCGTTTTTTTT
>NZ_BAUP01000082.1:0-3355 GCF_000648275.1 Holospora elegans E1
AGAGCGCCTTTCTATTCATCTTTGTATTCATACTTCACAAGGGGACTCAGGTGGATCAAAGATAAACTCTTATTCTTTGATTTCAGCGATCTTTTAAACTACCTGAAAAAAAGTGAGGGGGAGTATGATCAGCGATAGGAAGGTGGCATAGAAAATTGGAATAGAAAATGCAGACAAGAAGACAGTTGTTTTCCTAAAAGGCTTGGTGGCTCAGAAAAAAAGATTAACTTAGAAAAACTTGAAGAGTACGTCAAAAAAATCCAAGATACGACCTTGAAAAAATCTCCTCAAGAATTTGGGGTACAATCCATTACTGGTTAAAAAGATTAGGCTTGTAGCTTAAAAAAAGACTTTCAGTCAGCATCAATAATCGATCAATATATAGCGTATCCAAGTATTGTATATATTGATGAAAGCGGCATTGATAGGCTATGTGCAAATACAGAAACTTGGGCAGAAAAAGTGAAAATGCGGTATAATTTTCCTACCTCCTTGTCCTCCATATTTGAATCCAATAGAGAAATTTTGGGCTAATATGAAGAGGGGGACAATATACTAAATTTCAACGCTCTATTCGACGCTATTTCGTGCTTCTTTAAAGTATTTAACTCAACCTAAATTACTATAACTTTTTTATTTACTCCAACATTTTCTAGATCTTAACCCCATTGAACATAAATTTAGCCCAAAAAAAGATTATCGAAGAAGAAATCAATAAAATGCTATGGAAGCTTTTTTGTGACTACAATTTACGACTTTTTCATATTGTTTGATCTATACTTGTAGCGATATTTTAAGTATGTTATGCTTTTTAAGAAAGTTTGCGTAATATCGGTTTAAATAATGAATAGTTTAAATACTCAAGATGTTCCAGAATTTTATGATCTTCAGTTGTTAATAGATTCTTTTCCTATTATGCTGTTTATGAAAGGTTCTCCTGATCATCCTTTGTGTGGATTTTCCAAGACAGTTGTGGAAATTTTAAAAAATTACACCAATGATTTTGGATTTTTCGATGTTTTACGTGACGAATCTGTGCGTCAAAGAATTAAGTTATTTTCAAATTGGCCTACTTTTCCTCAGCTTTATGTGAACAGTGTACTGATTGGTGGATGTGATATTGTAACGCTGCTTCACAAACAAGGATCTCTTCAAGAAACACTTTTTTTGAAAACTGCTCTTTAGTTTATGAACGGAAATTCTCGTGATTCTTTTTGGCTCGAAGCGTTTTTAGAGATGTTGCGTGTAGAAAAAGGGCTTAGTAAAAATACATGCAGTTCTTACGCTTTTGATATTATTCAAACTGCTCAAAAGCTAGATATTTTAAGCGTGACTTCTTCTGAAATGGTGTGTTACGTGCACCAGCTTTCTTTGGAAAAATCTTTAAGTCCAAGAAGCATCGCAAGGCGTGTTTCTGCGTTGCGTCAATTATATCATTTTTTATACCAAGAAGAGTATGTTCAAAATAATCCTATGATAGATATTGTGCTTCCCCGATATTTTGCTTCTATTCCCAAAGTATTGAGTATACAAGAAGTTCGTCAGTTAATAGACACAGCTCAAAAAAACCTTTCTTCAAAAGGAATTAGAACGTACGCATTGCTGGAAATGCTTTATTCTACAGGAATGCGTATCTCAGAAGCTTTATCTATTTCGTTAGTCGCGCTAAATGCAGCACTTCAAGAAAAGTCAGAACAAACTGGAGTGCTGTGCTTAAGAGGAAAGGGAGAAAAAGAACGTATAGTGTTTTTAACGCCTGAAGCGCAAAATGCGTTGGGATGCTATCTGTCCGTCAGGTCCAGCATGCCTTTTGCAGAAAAACCTTATGTTTTTCCAGGAAAATCCGGCCATTGGCCCAGACAGTCTGTAGGGCGAGAATTAAAAATGCTAGCGATATCCTCTGGCATTGATCCAGAACGCATTTCTCCCCACATAATTCGCCATGGTTTTGCAACTCATTTATTGGAACAGGGAGTAGATCTTTTCACTATAAAGTCTTTTCTGGGGCATCAAGATATTTCTACAACTCAAATTTATACTCAAGTAACACAACGCCGGTTATCTCAGGTATTAAAAGACCATCACCCCTTAAGTTCCACACAATCAAGGAAGGGATGATGGATTTTTTTTCTTCGTGCATTGCGCTTAATGGAAGTTCCCGCCCTTTTGGAAATACAAAAACGCTGCTGAACAAGATCGAACAAATTTTGGAAGAGCCCCATACTTCTTCAATTCCGATTGTTGATTTGTGCACATTGAACATCACGCCTTATGATTATTTGGGACGGAATAGTGGAGATGATTTTTTACCTTTAATTACTCGATGCATTAAAAATTACTCCCATATCATCTTTGCAACTCCAATATATTGGTACACGGTTAGTGCCCACACGAAAATCTTCTTAGATCGATTTACAGATTTAATAACGATTCATAAAAACTTAACAGAAGAGTTGATAGGGAAAGAAATTTCAGTTGTTGCTAGTTTTGCAGGGCGAAATCAAGAAACCCTGCTGATAATGAAGCAGAACGTTGATACCATTTTTTTTAATTTCTGTCATTATCTTAAGATGCACTATAAGGGGTCTTACTTTGCTCATTCTAGCCTTGAGGAAGTTAATACAGAGGAATTAAAAAATTTTTTCTTAAAAATAAAAGCCTGAAAAGTTGAAAAAAGTACTAAAAAAATAATTTTTGTGAAGGTACTAAAACTACTATAGTAATTTAGGTTGAATTAGGTGTTTTAAAGAACCACAAAATAGCGTCGAATAGAGAGTTGCTATTTAGTATATTGCATTCAATCCCCCTCTTCATATTAGCCAAGAATTTCTCAATAGGATTAATATCAGGAGAATAAGGAAGCTTTTAACGAAAGATACTTTTTGTTAGAATCAGCAAAAGATGGCTTTTAAAAGTCTCTAAAAAGAATTGTGTGTTAATTTTGTGAATGTGCGGATTACTTTAAAAGCGGTTTTGTTCGAGGGGGAAAGCGGTACAAATGTAAAAAATATGGAAAAATTTTCACGAGGTGTGTATGAAAAAGACACGCTCCAAGCACTTGTTTTATACGCAAGCGGCCTTTCAATGAACCGGATTGCTCAGCGTTTTGGTATCAGCGCCAGCGCTGTTTTGAAGGGGGCGGGCACCTTAGGATCAAGGCTAAGCGCCAAAATTGAGCCATCTCTAGAAGACAAAAGTATTGTCATGGTGTTTAGTCCCAGCAAGAAGTGGTTAGGATTAGGTATAAAATATTCAAGATGAATTGTCCACTGATTTAGAATAAATTGCCAAGGAGTTTTTCCTTTGATAGCTTTGAGTCGTTTAGCAAAGTTGTAAGCCATAAGATAAGCACGCA